>NZ_JBKHUP010000068.1:0-47362 GCF_046565525.1 Coleofasciculus sp.
CCTCTATTCTTCCGGCATCCCGCTATCCCTCCTCACCCTACGAGAGTTGAGGGTGAGGACTCCCGCGAATACGTTGAAGTTTTTTGTCTGAGTCGGATTTTTCGCCTATCAATCCCACCAACAGTATAGAAATCGACTTTGATCGCTTAGAGGAAGTGAGTCTAGGCGAAGTCGAGTTAAAACGCGAACTGCTCGTCGCCTTATTGGAGGTCATTCACGTTAATCTAGAAGCGATTAAGCAAGCTGAAGCCGCCAATAATTATCTCACTGTCGCACGATGCGCCCATCAGATCAAAGGAGCTGCGGCTAATATGGGCGTTTCCTCACTTAGGGCGATCGCGACTGAATTGGAGCGTCAGGCAAAAGCCGAGAAGTTGTCCAGTGCTACCGATCTGCTTGTTGCACTAAAAAGCCAGGAGTTAGGGGTACAATCTTATATTTCTAACCAACTCCCCGAATAAAGCATTGCGGTTAATCGGCTATGGCGAAAATTTTAGTGGTTGATGACGATTTGACGGTTCAGCTTGTGCTGAGAAATCTACTCACCAGTCAAAGTCACGAAGTCGCGATCGCACAAAATGGAGAAGAAGCCCTACGCTATGTCAAATCACTCCATCCGGATTTGATTATATGTGATTGGATTATGCCGCGCCTAGATGGACTAGAAGTCTGTCGGCAAGTGAAAGCTGATCCAGAATTGGCAACCACGTTTATAATTTTACTCACCATGCGCGATCAAATTACCGATCGCGTTCAAGGCTTGGATGCTGGTGCCGATGAGTTTATCTCCAAACCCATTGATGTCGAAGAGTTATTAGCGCGGGTTAGGGCGGGGCTGCGATCGCGTCAATTAACCCAACAGTTAAGTCAAGCCCTGCGACAGTTGCAACAAACTCAGGCACAATGGGTGCAAACGGAAAAAATGGCAAGCTTATGGCAGCTTGTCGCCGGCTTAGCTCATGAACTCAATAACCCCGTTACATTTATCTACAGTAACATCAGTTACCTTGAACGCTATACCCAAGACCTCATTGAACTCCTCAATCTCTACCAAGGAATCACACCGAATCCTCCCCCGGATGTTATTGAGAAAATTGAAACCATTGATCTGAACTTTCTCATTGATGATTTGCCTAAAGTTTTATCATCGATGCGTCGAGGAACCCAACGCATTCATAAAATGGTTCTTTCTCTGCAAGAGTTTTCCCAGCAAAACCGTTCTGGCTTGCAAACAGTTGATATTCATCAGGAGCTTGACAACACATTATTAATGTTGCACTATCGCTTACAATCTCCAGAACTAGATATCGAGGTCGTCAAAGACTACGGAAACTTACCCTTACTCGAATGTTATGCCTGTCAGTTAAATCAAGTGTTTCTGAATATTATTAACAACGCCATTGATGCCATCAGAGAAGAAACTCGTACAATACCCGCTCGGATTATTCTCCGGACGGAACAATTAGAGAACGAGCGTGTGGTTATTCGCATTGCCAATAACGGGTCTCATATCCCCTCAGACATTAAAGCTCGCATATTTGATCCGTTTTTCACCACTAAACCCATTGGTACGGGTACTGGCTTAGGACTAGCAATTAGTTACCAAATTATTGTCGGACAACACAAAGGTTCAATCCAATGTCTATCAGAACCCGGTACAGATACAGAGTTTCGGATTGAGCTGCCCACCTCTGTCAACGCAAAAACCATTTCCAGTTAAGCAACAGGGGAGCATGTAACCTTTTGTCCTCCTGTAGGGGCGACCCCCTTGCAAAAATCAACAACTGTATCCATTCAATGGGATCGGGTCGCCCTTTACTCAAACCTCCGTGTCATTTTAGCCAAAGCCAGCTATTATTGTTAAATTAACATTTAATAAGCTTGAAGGTGTCCCACGATATAAAAGCAAAATTGGTAAGCACGTTAGATAATGCTTGACATTTTAACAACTATTGTGTAAATGTCTGGAAAATTCCGTTAAACCCTGTCGGGCTATAACAGAAGTATCCACGCCAATTTTTTAGATAAATTAAGGCATTAATCGGCAAAACTCATGTACCTTTGAGGTAACAACGAGAGCTTCGGGAGCATAGCAAAAGTGATGAGGAGATATAGGTTTAAGGGTTGTTTCGAGCCAATCGGCAAAACTATGCACCTTTGGGGGTATCAGGTTCTTGGTTCAGTGTTGGGCAGCACGTTACTTAGTGTAGCAGCCAACATAGCCAGTCCTCAGAATATTGCCCAAGCCCAAACTAACCCACCAACTAATCAAAAAGGCTCACTAGGAGAATCACTCCTAAATAACATGCTGGGTGCTGATGCCCTGCGCCCCCAAAACTCTGCCCCAAATACAACTCAACCTGCCCAAACAGCACCGAAATCGCCGCCTAGTCGTGGGATGCAACTCGTGCAAGCCACAACTTTTCCAGATATTCAAGGCAATTGGGCGCAAGCCTTTATCGAAGCCCTAGCCGCACGGGGAATCATCCAGGGATTTCCCGATGGGACATTTAGACCAAATGCCCCAGTCACCCGCGCTCAGTTTGCGGCGATGATTCGTCAGGCGTTTGACCAACCCCTGGAACGTCCAGGAACTCAGTTTGCGGATATCCGGGCTAATTTCTGGGCATTGGATGCCATTCAAGAAGCGTATCGTATGGGATTCTTGGAAGGATATCCTAATAATATATTTCTTCCCGATCAAAATATCCCGCGTGTGCAAGTGCTAGTGGCATTAGTCAGTGGGTTGGATTTATCGGCTCCCGCTCAAAGTACAGCCATATTAAATCAAATCTTTCAGGATGCCGCTCAAATTCCTGGCTGGGCGCAGAATAGCATTGCCGCCGCCACAGTGAACCAGATGGTGGTGAATTACCCCAATGTGGCGTTCTTGAATCCGAATCAGACTGCCACTCGTGCCGATGTAGCCGCCTTTATCTACCAAGCATTAGTCAGTCAAGGTCAATTACCCCAACTCCCGCCCACCACTGTAGCAACCCGTTACATTGTGGGGTACGAACCCATTGCCCAAGAACCCCCAACACCACCAACACCGACACCGGAACAAGTTGCTGCCTTGCGACGGCAGTATCTCCTTCCCGCACCGCCTGTGGAGGAACGATTGCGTCGGATTGTGGTTGGCGGTTCTAGTATTAATACTCCAACAGCCTTTGGCGCTCAAACGGGGGATATATTCTTCGGTGCTACCTATCAAGAGCAAGTACGGTTTTTCAATGAAGACGATGGTGCTGTTGTTGTCGGTTTTGGCGTCGGTGATGCTAGGAGAATTGTTGCCCTAGAAACCGCTGTTTCAATTTATGACTTATTTGGCGATACCTTTGAAGATGGCGGAGTTAGTTTCAAACTTCACCGCTTAATTGGTGATGATCTCGCTGTGGCAATTGGTGTGGAGAATGCCATTGTTTGGGGTAATACTGATGGCGACCAAAGTGTTTATGGGGTTGTCAGTAAAGTTTTCCGTTTGCGAGAAAATTCCAGTGAGCCTTTGAGTCGGCTAACTGCCTCGGTTGGTCTCGGTGGGGGGCGTTTCCGCTCATTAGATGATATTGAGGATAAAGAGGGTTCGACTAATGTTTTTGGTAGCATTGGTCTACAAGTTGTAGAACCTGTTACTTTAATCGCCAATTGGACGGGTCAAGATTTATATTTAGGCGCTTCAATTGTGCCGATTCAGGGGGTTCCTCTGGTGATTACCCCGGCTGTGGCTGATGTGACAGGTAATGCTGGTGATGAGCCTCGGTTCATTTTGGGGATTGGTTATGGGCTATCGTTCTAAAAAGTAGAGATTGAGCCACCTTCAATTCTCGGCGTAGGGGTATAGCATCGCTATGCCCATTACTCAAGTCAGTTATATTAAGGAGTAGAAAAATGAGACATTTGGCGTTTCAGTTAGGACTGAGTTTAACCGTAGGCGTGGCAGGAATTTTATCGATGACGGCATCAAGCCATGCCCAGCCTGTTCTGTCTGATGTTACGGGGAATATTATCACCACGAGCGATATTGTGGGTGATTATTTTGGTCGAGGTGGGGGTGGTGAGCTGCGTCTTGTGTTTGAAACATCTGAGATTAGGGCAAATGTTTTCGATGCAGCGGGTATCGTGAATGAACGACTTGCCCAACGGAATTTGCCCGGTGTGGGGAATGACACGTCTCCTATTCCCGGATTCGTCCAGGAAAACTTGGTCTCAGTTTTGACGGGAACAGGTAACGTTGAGGCTGGGGTGAGTCAAATTCAAAACGCCCTCGTGAATGCTGGGGCAAATCCCACCCTTGCCCAGAATCTCGCCACTAGCTTATCCGGATTGACAGCAGGTGGTGACGTGAATGCCGCTCAGTTTGCGGCTGTAGTGGAAGCGTACAATGCTTTAATTAATGCCAGCAGTTTCGAGTTTTTACGGGAACCGCCGGAAGAACTGCGGGCAATTCGTTCTGTTCTGGCTATTTTATTAAATGCGGCGTTGGCTAGCAATTAGGCTAGGAAGAATGGCACGCTCGCCTTCTGCCTTTTGGGGTCGCCGAATTCCTTAATATACCGTAGGGTGGGCATTGCCCACCAGCAAGCCAGTCAGTACCATTCAAACTAGGAAGCATGATAATTAGTAGGTTGGGTTCTTGGAACGTAGGCGTGACGCTTGCGCGATCGCGACCTAAGGAACGTCAGTAACCCAACTCTACTAACGTGGCACACCTAATTGAATTTAGTATTCTGAACCTTTAGGTACGTAATCATCTTCATCATCATCCTCCAAGGGATCGATGGGTTTATAATCCACATAATCACTGGGAGGCGGTTCTACCTCCTGTGCCGCCACGGATGAAGCTGATTCTTGGGGAGGACGACGCCTTCTAGGTGGAGATTCTATGTCGGGTTCAGGGTTGCGACTCGGTGGACGCGAAGGGCGAGGACGACGAGTGGGAGTCGGTTTATCGTCCCAGTCATTCTCTACATCAGCTTCCCATCGTTCCGCAGGTGGTCTTGAGGCACGAGTTGCAGGACGTGGACGGCGTTTACGGGAGCGTTCTTCTGGAGGGAAGTCATCGGAGACGCTTCGACTTCTAGGACGGCGAACCTCGGCTTCGTACCTGTCGCTGCGGTTATAACGAGAATCGGCTGTTCCCCGGAGGCGACGACCAATGTAGGGATCTTCATCTTCCATTGGTTCTAGTTCATCTAACTCAGCCACCTGGCGATAAACATTGCTCACCGGGCGTTCTTCATCCACAATTTTTGTGTTGCGCTTGGCTTGTTCAGTGGTGATACCACGTAGACGAATGGTTTCAACCGCAAAGAAAATGGCAGAACCCGTCAGCAGAAACTGACCAAACTGGAGAATGGGATCAAGTCGCCATCCCTGGAATAACAGAATAAAGCCGCATAAGAGTCCGACAGCGGCGAAGAATATATCATGATCTCGTGCTAATTCCGGACGTACTGAGCGCAGGAAATAAAGCCCTGCTCCGGCAACTGCCAAGAAAATACCCAGAATACTGGCTGAGTTCAGCCCAAAATTTACCATTCCTGCTCTCCTAAGTCAGTTCTTTGACATCCTCCACCCACTAACCAATCGAGCGGTATAGTAGGGGATTTCCCAGAAAGGTAATTGAAAAGTGAAGGGCTTCACCTATTCTTCCTTTCTAGTTCGGTTCCTAGGCTCCCCGCTATGGCGGCAGCGATATCTCCTTCCTTTTGGGATTCCCTGTTGATTCAGGGACAGGCATAACTTTCGGGCTGACCACCCGTAGAGAAGCTATTCCAAGATTTTGTGCGGCTCTTTAAATTCACGCTTACGCGGTGAAGCTGACCAGGCTCACATGCTCATAGTAGCGAGTTTTGCCAATAAATCTCTACCTTAAAGTTACTATGCCCAAATTTGTTTACTCAGTTGGGCATAGTATCCAATACGGCTCGGATAAGTACTACACCGTCTTAGAAAGTTCTCTAGATAGGGACAACAGGGTAGCCTCGTCGCTACCCTGTTCCTTGACGAGGGTTTGACAAATGACGCTCCCAAACTTAAGAGCGTTGGATTTTATCCTTCTGGCTGATAAAGATTAGGGCAATGGTGGCGGGAACAACCACAATCACCCCACCCAAAAGGAGACTCCATAAAAAGTTGGCTAATGAGGGCGTCATAGAACTTTAATCCTTGTAACTAATGTTTATACTAATTTTAACTTAACTCGCTCCATCCCCATCCATCTAGACGGTGGGGCTGTTGACATCTTATCCAAGATAATACCCAAAAAGCCAACTACGGCGTTATTTGTGGCAGGTGGGGCAGTTGTTTCCCAGCAGCTACACAAAGCGCTGGTTGGGAGTCATTCGCCATAAGCTCAGAAGCGTATTGACTCGATTTAGCCACATAGATGCCTAGTAAAACCACAGCAAACGCGAATCCGTTAAACAGGCTTAAGTGTTCTGAAAACAGAACCCACGCCACCAAAGCTGCCAGTAGGGGATCAAGTAGCAGGAACACACCCACTAATCCAGAAGACAAGCGTTTGAGGCTATATGCCTGAAGTCCTTGACCGACGACTTGACAGACAATAGCTAAACCGATAACTGATAACCATCCTGAACCCGAAATCGGGAATAGTCTGTCTTCGGTTAGCAGTACCACGGGAAACGTTACCACCAATCCGACTAAACAGCACCACATAATAATGGTTGTGGCATCCCACTTGGCACGCAATTTTTCAATCAGCATTAAGTTGGCGGCTGAAAAAAGTGCTGATAAGAAAGCAGCAATATCCCCGGCAAAGTTATCCGTCGCTACTTGTAAATCACCAAGTCCTAGCGCTGTTGCTCCCACCATTGCCATCATCAAACCAATCAGGAATTGACTGTCAAAACGTTGACCGAATATCAGCCATACTCCTAAGGTCGTGAATAAGGGAGTCAGGTTGTGTAAGATAGTTGAATTGGCAACACCTGTTTGGGTGAGAGACCATGCCCAAAGTGCCAAACAACCCCAGAACATCACTCCAGCCGCGATCAACATGAGCCAATCGCGAACTGTATAAGCTGACTGAGGTACGGACAATTTTTCATGCCCTTGCGATCGCGCCTTCGACTGGTTCAACAGCCATAAGACTAAAAAGGCAATCCAGAATCGGTTAAAGATTGTGGCAAACGGACCGAGTTCCCGTTCACTCAATCGGATAAATATAGCAGCAAGGGATAAAGCGACGATGGCAGTAAATATGGCAAATAGAGCCATCATCGTTGGACTGGGATTTATCGGGGATTGGGATAATTGTAACTGTTGAGTTTTCTGTATCATTTAAAGTCCCTAGAAAATAACTTTATCTTTTAATCGAGATAAAAATTTTTGAGCAATTTTATGGATCACTCGTTAATTCCGGAACCTCTTGCCCAGCCATTTTTATAGATTTTTTCTTGTTCTCAATTTAAATATCTCTATTAACGCTACTAGTTATCTTAAGGTTTGATAGGGAGCTAAACTTCTATTATTTTGTATTTTGTTACTGAAAGTAATATTTTGATACATTACCTAATCCGCCAAGAAGTCTGCCGCCATAATCTATGATTTGGCGGTGAATAGAAGGCTGCACTTGTTAGCAAGCTTGTTAACTGGTGGGTATTTGAAGCCGAGCTGAACTAGCTACTGAGCTGGATTATGTGCCTGGATCATCACACCCTCTGGTGTATAAACCTCTACTCGCAGTTTGGCATTATCGCTAATCACTTCCAACGCTTCTCCCAAGGTCAAAATATGATTCACAATACCCGCATGAGCCTGTGAGTCTCCTTGGCTTCTAGCACTTAGCGCTCGCTGTTGCACCATCTGGACATAAGCAGGTGTCAACTGAACCTTAATCATCTTGTTGTCAATCGTATAGCTACAAATGCTGGGTTTCCCAAAACAGGTTTGACTGAGATCCCGACGAGCTTGTTGCATCTTAACGGCTAACTGAAGCTGGTTTTGAGCCTGCTTGAGCGCACCTCGATAGGGTTCCACTAGGGATTGTGACTTGGTATAGTAATAGGTATCTTTGGGAACCTGATTAACATAAGTTAACGCATTTCGCCAGTGAATCAGGGCGGCTGACCATTGCTTGTCCGTTTGAGAATCCGTTGCCAGTTGAGCCAAGCGCACGCCTTGATTATAGGCATTGGCAGCAATTTGCTCACTCGTTTTGCGATCGCGCGCATTAGCGAGTTTCGGTAAATACAGCGCCAATAACTCTTGGGCTTCCTCATAGGGGGTTGTCCCTTGGGGAATCTGTTTGAGACGCTGCATCGACGCTTGCCAAGTCGCATAAACCAATTGCCAGTCTGACAAGGATTGGGCAATTCCTTGACGCGCCTGTGCCATCCGCGCTGCTTCTTGAGCTGCTTTTATATGTTCCTGTGCTTTCCGTTCTTTGAGCAGTCGCTGATTAATTTCTTCTAAATTCGTCTTATACGCCTTAATTTTGGCTTTGGCTAAGGGTTGGAGATTGCTATCGGTGGGGAGCTGTTCCAGTTTAGCGATCGCGTCTCGCCAGAGGTTCTGAACCTCCCGCCACTTCGACTCTGGATGGGGCGGGTTTTGGCTCTCATACCCGGCTCTAGCCGCCGTTTTCAGCGCCTCTACCATATCCGCCACTGTTTCCGAGTGCGATTGATAGATTTGCAGTTTTTGTTGAGCTTGGCTGTGGTAACGTGACCAAGGCGGAATCGCCGCAACCAATTGAATCGCCTCTTGTAGCTGTTCCTGTGCTTCCAAAACTGCTTTTCCCGATTCTGGGTTTTGCAGAGTTTTGGTTGATTTTTGGCTTAACTGTTCTGCTTCTGGCAAAACCGCACATTCACCCATGACACAAGGACGAGTTAGGACATAAAGCGTGCTAAAGAAAACCAGCAAACTCAACCCAGCACCCGCTACCACCAACGGCAGTAGGGATGATTTTAACCTAACCTTGACTGACGGGGGTTTTTCTGATTCTGACGCATCGGCTTCATCGTTTACTTCTGGAATCGGTTGATCCCACGGATGGGATGATTCAGCTTGTGTTTCGTCCGAGTCTGAGTTTTGTGGAGTTTCCGTTTCAGACGGGGGGTTAGTCTCCTCTGTGGCGTTCGTTTCTACCGAATCTGCATCAGAGGGGGTTGTGGTTTCGGGTTCAGGTTCAGGCAAATTTAGGAAGAGCGATCGCGAGACGTAAGGTTTCTTTTCTCCAGCTCGCAGCAGGTTAACTCTTGCTTGTTGAGCCACCAATGGATATTGGCTGCGGATCGTTTGTTCTAAAAACGCGAGAATCTGGTCTTGATCCAGCGTCGCTTCGGCGGGATGCTGTACCCAAATCGCTAACCGTTCATCACTTCGCCGACACCGAACTTGAACAGGAATGCTCTCATGCAGGTATGACTGCAAGTCCTCCTGTAAGCAGTTGCCTAAATCCGTTAATTCCTCTGGGCGCGTCGCTGTTTTCATTTGCTCAAAGTTTGAGCGCTACTCTCAAAATTTACACCCCATTATGACGTATTAGTAGTGGAGCTGGGGAAGAAGCGAGATCAGGGCACGATACTATCGTGCCCCTACGAATCAATTATCCCTAAGCTTTGGTAGGGACACGGCATTGCCTTGTCCGATTATCACCATAGCTTTCCCATCTCCCCTATCTTCCTCATCTCCCTCATCTTCCAGACGTTCCACGCCTTACGTCTCTACTTCCACAACGTTAAGTTGAAGCCTTTTCTCCCCAGCCTGGAGCCTTTTGAGCGGCTCTCAGGACAAATGCGGCTAGCTTTTCAATTTGCTCCTGTGGCATCCAAGTATCTGGAACTTGGCGACACCAAAAACTTGAGGCACTGCCATCATAGGTCATGGGTTCTCTGAGAAAAGAGATAATCCCATCAACATTATCGCGAGGTGGGGTAGCTCCCGCCAATGTTTCCAGTCCCAGGGAAACTCTCGGATCTTGTAGGGTGGTTCCGCCAACATGACAATTAATGCAATGGGCTTTAAACAGTTCTTTCCCCTCAGCCAAATCGTCTGGGGTGAATTCCTTTGTCTGTCCCTGTTCATTGACATCTAAGGCAATGGGTTCAGTCACCTTTAAAAAACGTTTAACGTAGTCATCGATCGCATAAGCGGGTGAGCTGACCATAAAGACGACACACAGAGCCATCAACATAGCGAACAGACTGCGAACTGAAAAAAACTTATATCGGAATGAATGGCTAAATTGAAAGCTTTTAATCCTATTATTCAGCATTAGTTTCTAGTTTTTCATCTTTTGCTTTTGCTTATTGAAGGGTTGAGCCGTAGCCAATTAAACGGTGAATGTTTTTACCTCCAACCTTTTAATCGCCTCCTTTCAACCCTCCAATGAATCATTCAAAAAAATTCGGACTTAGCTAACAGCCTTACCACCTCCCCACATGATACCTTGAACTTTTGGTTGGACTAGCATATAACCCGAGATCGCCTCAAGGTCATCTTCTGTGAGATTTCTCATCTCAGGGAAGATATCGGCGCTGCGAGTACTGGGGTGGAACTCATAAATCTCTGTAAATCCATCGTAGGTTGTGGGGTTTTTGATGTAGTCTACGAGAGCGGCGATGTTATCGCGACGGGGGAATGCCCCTTGCAGATCCTCTATCTTTAAGGTGACGTTGGGGTTTGTCTTAGTTCTGCCGCCGAGATGACATTGACTACAGCTATCGATAAACAGGCGTTGACCTGTCTTGAACTCGGCTAGGCTGACAACCTTAGTATCACCCTGTTCATTCACGGGAACAGTACGAACGTCCTGACTCAGTTCCAGAGCGGTGGCGCTACTCACCGCTATTTGAAACACAAAGAATACCATTGCCACAGCCAGCAATATCAATCGTTTCATTCGGGGTTCTCCTTGGAAAATTTGGCTTACTCGTCTTTAATGCATGAAAATTGCTCAACCTGTAGCTTATCCTCTACCTGAAGGGCACCGCCGTCAACCACTCATGGGGATCAAACCGACAGTCTGCACGTTTAAAGATGTCACACTACGGATTTTCAGTGAACTTTTAACAGAAAACAGGGAATGCACAAGCCGCCCATTTTCAGTCTTCAATGATTCCCAACGGTTTACCTGGATCGGGTATCTTTTTTGTGGGAACCGTGTATTCGGCAGTAATGTCCACCTTTGATCGGTCTGCAAACCCCATAATAATTGACTGACGAAATTGAGATTGAGTCACTTCACTATGAATATGATGCCATCCTGGGGGCGTCTTTCTCTCAAGAAGTTTTTTACATCAAAGATTTATAGGTAAAAACTCACAAAACTCTCCCCCCTTAAAACTCAGTTTTGAGATCAGCGCCTTTCGCCATCAACGTCATCGGTTCAGAATGGGAAACCACAGTAGGTGAGGTGGGGAAGGGTTGATGAAGACGAATAAGCTGCGCCAGTGTCTTTTTCAACTGAGTGCGAGGAACAATCGCATCAACAAAGCCGTACTGGAGTAGATATTCAGAGGTTTGAAAGTCGTCGGGGAGTTTTTCGCGCAGCGTTTGCTCAATCACTCGGCGTCCCGCAAAACCGATGGTAGCTTTGGGTTCGGCTAAAATAATGTCTCCTAACATAGCAAAACTAGCAGTAACGCCTCCCGTGGTGGGATGGGTTAACACAGGGATATAGAGTAGGTTAGCTTGACGATGATGTTCCAGCGCCCCAGAGATTTTCGCCATCTGCATCAGGCTTAACATGCCTTCTTGCATTCTCGCCCCCCCAGAGGCGCATATAATTACCACAGGTAAGCGTTGGCGGGTGGCTTGTTCGATGAGGCGGGTCAGTTTTTCGCCCACCACCGAACCCATACTACCGCCCATGAATCGGAAATCCATGACGCCTAGGGCGATGGGTAATCCATGAAGCTGTCCGATTCCCGTTTGCACGGCGTCAGTGAGTTGAGTCTTGTCTTGGTAATCTTGTAGGCGATCGCTATAGGATTTGCGATCGCGGAATTTTAGCGGATCAGTGGGGCGAATTTGCTCATCCAGGGGTATCCAGGTATTCCCATCAATAAGCTGGCAAATCCGTTCATCGCTATATACCCGGATATGATGACCACATTCGGAGCAGACCATTTGATTCGCTCTCAGGTCTTTAGTATAGGTGAGAACCGCGCACGCCTCACATTTTGTCCACAATCCATCAGCAATCTCCCGTTCCCGTCGTTGTTGGGGAATCGGTTCTGATTTTCGTCGATTGGCAAACCAGTCAAATAAAGACATGAAATGTTTTAATTCCTTAATAATTATCCGAGATGTCTGCTTATTCCTCGTCTGGAGAACTTAGCAATAGCAAAGCTGTCCATTGATCATAGGAGCGAACTTGCAACGCAGCCGGACTCCCCGCCCCAAAATAGGACGGGATACCCTGGTCAATAATCCGACTAGGGATGTCGTGAGCTGCCAGAACCTGCTGCATCAGCTCGGCTTCCCAGCGGGTATGAGTTGTTTTCAGGGTGATCCAGGTGGTCAAAATAAAGCAGGATGATCACAAGACAAGAGTTATTTTACTCGTTATTTGCGACTTCCTCGCTGATGTAGAGACGTGCAGTAGCACATCTGGGGGCGGGGGTGTCAATTTGTCGGGGCTGATCCTCCAACGGACGCGATCGTGTTTGTCGTTGCGCTGTCTTCGCCGGTATCCAACTCCAAAGGTATCACTAAATAACAAACCTAAAACTTTATATACTTTTCTTGCACTTTCCTATTTATTGATTAAACCATCGAAACAGGGAGATACAATTCAAGCAATATGTCTTGGTGTATCACCCCATGAAATCTCTTCAATGGTGTTTTAATTGGATATCTCTAACGGTTTCCCTCTCTCAAGCCATTTTTGTCACAATAGCGGCGCTGCTTGTTAGTTCACAGACACTAGCACAATCAATTACCCCAGCATCAGATGGAACGGGTACGATTATTGATAAACAGGGAAATGTACATAACATTAATGGCGGCAGTTTGTCAAGCGATGAAACCAATCTTTTCCACAGTTTCCAGGACTTTGGTTTAGATGCAGGTGAAATCGCTAACTTTTTGGCAAATCCTCACCTCAATAATATTTTCGGACGAGTAATGGGGGGAAATCCCTCGCTGATTAATGGCTTGATTCAGGTGACAGGGGGAAATGCGAATTTATATTTAATGAATCCAGCGGGGATAGTGTTTGGGCGAAATGCTCAGTTAAATGTCCCGGCTGATTTTATCGCCACCACGGCTACAGGGATTGGGTTTGGCGAGAATCTTTGGTTTAATGCTTTTGGCACAAATGAGTATCAGCAATTCGTCGGGAATCCGCAACAGTTTATTTTTGATGTATTTCAGCCAGGAAGTATTGTTAATGCCGGAAATTTAGCTATCTCCCAGGGTCAGAATTTAACTTTACTCGGTGGTACGGTTATTAATACGGGAGAACTAACAGCACCGGGAGGAAGAATTACCATTGCAGCCGTTCCCGGTTCTCATCGGGTCAAGATTTCTCAGCCGGGACAATTGCTGTCTATAGAAGTTGAACCATTAGTCAATAGTTCGGGAGAACTTATCCCCTTTACACCGTTAGATTTAGCCGCATTATTGACAGGTACGCCGGAGAATCTGGAGACAGACGTTGAGGTGGATTCAACGGAAACAGTCAAATTAACCGATTCTGACTTAATTCTCCCCAATAAAACAGGAGTTACCATTATCTCTGGAACAATTGATGTTTCCAACCCTGTAGGGGCGCACCGACGTGCGCCCTCTCTCCCACCAACCATTGGCGGCGAGATAAATATTATTGGCAAAACCGTAGGATTAATTTCTGCCAATATTGACGCATCCGGTACAAATGACGGCGGTACTATTCGCATTGGTGGCGACTATCAAGGTGCAGGAATAATCCCTAATGCTGATATCACGTTTATTAATGAAAATTCTACGATTAAAGCCGATGCTTTAACAGAAGGCGATGGCGGAAATATAATTATCTGGGCGGATGAACAAACTATATTTCATGGCAACATTAGCGCCCGTGGCGGACACAATTATGGCAACGGCGGTTTTGTGGAAATATCCAGTCAGCAACAGTTAGCCTTTGACGGTGTTGTCGATGTAAGTGCTATTGCAGGTGAAGCGGGACAGTTATTATTAGATCCCACTAGCGTTATCATTGGCACAACCGGAACCAATGATATAGCACTCAACGATAATCAAATCTTGTCGGGAGAAGGTAGCGGAAGTTTCCTGATTTCTGCCAATTCACTGTTAACTGCATTAAATTCTGGGGATGTCTCAATTGCAGCCAGCAAAAATATTGATATTATCAGTGATATTAATTCCAGCAGTAGAAACAATTTAACCTTTGAGGCGGCATTTATCAATTTAAATGCATCAGTTTACTTGAATGGTGGTAATCTCACCTTTGAAGCACCCGTGATTCTTCGCAGCAGTCAAACACTCAGCACAGGTTCTACTGTCGGCGGTGATATTACATTCAATAGTAGTCTTCATGCGTTTAATCCCGGTACAGATACGTTAACCTTAGAAGCCGGAACCGGGAATATTACGTTTAATGGTGCTGTAGGTGGAGCGTTACCTTATAATGTGGCGGTACTGTTAGATGATCCGGTGGGATATTGGCGTCTTGATGAAGATGGCGAGACGGCTTTTGACTCGTCTGGAAACAATATAGATGGCACTTATTTTGGTGGGGTAAATCGTAATCAAGAGGGGGCGTTAGTGGATGATGCTAATCCAGCTCCATTTTTTGATGGTACGACGGGGTATGTAGAAATTCCCGATTCAGATTTTATTGATTTTGGTACAAATGAGGATTTTACGATAACGGCTTGGATTAAAGCTTCGTCCGAACAATTGGATACGGTAGCTGGTGATAAGGATGTCATTGAAAAATGGAGTGGAGGCGAGCCATACCCTTATGTGATTCGCTATTTCTACCAATCAGGAAAGATCCTTGCTGCGCGATATGATGGTTTTCCTGCAAATCTGAGTCCTACCGTTAACTCAACAGTATCCATAGACGATGGACAGTTTCATCACATTGCTTTTATCAAAGAGGGTTCGACACTCTCTTTATATGTTGATGGAATTCTAGAAGATACGAATACCGATACTATAAATAGCCCGACACAAAATAATTCTCCACTTTTTCTAGCACGTAGAGGGGGGAACGCAATTGATAATTTTTTCCGGGGCAGTATTGACGAAGTAGCCATTTACGATTCTGCCTTATCCCCTGATGAAGTAGCCGATCAATACACCACGGGAACAGGTACGGCTACCTCAAGAAAACTCGGTGGATTAACGGTCAATAGTGCCGCCAATATCATAGCCAATGATACAATAACTGCCAATAGTATTGACCTAACAGCTAGTCAAGATATCACTACTCAATCCCTCGACACAAGTTCCAGTTCAGGTGATGGTGGTTCTATTACCCTTAATGCAGGAAATAATATTCAAGTCACCGCAATTAATACACAAGCCGGAATTAATGGTACAGGAGGGAATGTTGATATTACCGCTGGCGGATTTATCCAGATAACTGACACATTTATCGACCAAAATGAGGAAAATACCAGTATTTCCACAGCCGGAGGTAGCGGTGGTGGTGCGATTACTATCCAACATGGCGGTCAGGGTTTGATTCCTTTTAATGTGGGTGATGCCTCAATTAACGGTACAGCAGGTGCGATTACGAGTGGCGAGTCTAACCTTGAACCGTTCCAATCGTTTACTGATAACAAAACCGAAGGAAATGTTCAGATTATCACTGATCAATTTATTACAGGTTCTTGTCCTCCTGACTGTTTAGACACCGAACCAGACGAGATAGATGAATCTGAGGATATCACTGAGAATTTCGGGACTGATATAGCAACCGCTATAACGATTAGAACACTCAGTCTATCTCAAAACCATACATTGCATTTATCAGTATGTCCTAATAATCCTGGCGACTGCGATACTTCTCCAGTTTTGAGTCCGATCGCAGAAACTGAAGCCGCGTTCACGAATGAATATGAAGAGTATTGGGGGTTAACTGAGACGCCAATTATTACGCTGGCACAAGCTCAAAGGACTTTACAAAGGATTGAACAGGCGGCTGGGGTGAAACCGGCTCTGATTTATGCGGTGTTTGTGCCAGGGAATGTTGCTGAAGATGATGGTGGGAGAGGCGAAGTTGAGACGAGAAAACGCAGAGGTTCGCAGAGGGAAGCGCAGAGGTTCGCAGAGGGTTTTGGTGGTTGGGATGAGATGTTTTTGGCTCAGGAGGTGTGGGAAGATGGGGCGCAATTGGAGTTGATTTTGGTTACGGCTGAAGGGGAACCGATTCGATTTGTTGTACCGGGGGCGACTCGGAAAAGGGTGATGGAAATGGTACAAGGATTCCGTCGTGCGGTTACGGATACTCGCATTCCTCGTCCTTATCTTCCTAGCGCTCAGCAGTTGTATCAGTGGTTAATTGCTCCGTTGGAGGAGGAGTTACAAGATAGAGAAATTAATAATCTGGCTTTTATTATGGATCAGGGTTTGCGTTCTTTACCTGTGGCGGCTCTCCATGATGGGAATGGCTTTATTGTTGAACGGTATAGTATCGGTTTTATGCCGAGTCTATCGCTAACGGATACTCGTTATGTGGATGTGAGTGATTTACAGGTTTTGGCAATGGGGGCGTCGGAGTTTACGAATCAAAATCCGTTGCCGGCTGTGCCTGTGGAATTATCCGCGATCGCAGATAAACTATGGCAAGGTGAATCCTTCCTTAATTCTGCGTTTACTCCCGCCAATCTTAAAGCAGCACGGGCGGATCAACCCTTTGGTATTGTCCACTTGGCAACTCATGGTGAATTTAAACCAGGTAAACCGGAAAATTCCTATATCCAGTTTTGGAATACGAGACTATCCCTGGATCAAATTCGCCAACTTGGACTGCATAATCCCCCTGTGGAACTAATGGTATTAAGTGCTTGTCGAACTGCATTAGGAAATGAAGAAGCTGAGTTAGGTTTTACTGGGTTAGCGGTACAAGCCGGGGTAAAATCAGCGTTAGGAAGCCTCTGGTATGTCAGTGATGAGGGGACATTGGGATTAATGACCACTTTTTATCCAAACTTAAAGCAAGTCCCAATTAAAGCCGAAGCGCTGCGACAAACCCAATTAGCCATGATTCAGGGTCAAGTGAAGATTGAAGATGGGCAATTGATTACTCCCAATGGGACGATTACCTTACCTGAAGAATTAGCTGGAATTGAGGATAAGGAGTTTACCCATCCTTATTTTTGGAGCGCGTTTACCTTAGTGGGAAGTCCTTGGTAAGGGTGTAGAGACGTAGCATGCTACGTCTCTACTTAAGGCTGGTAGACAGTGTCCTCCCTAGGGCATATTCAGGGTTTCGGTGATCCCAAAATCCAAACTTTCAGTGCCATTGGTTTTAAATTTGTAGGGGCGGGTTTTACTACTATCGTTTCGGTTTCACCCAGATATGACTAAACCCGCCATTATCCACGTTGATTAGGAAAACCTGTATGTCTCCTCTGCCACTATTCAACCGGATGCTGACGAAATTTCCAGAAGCGCCATAAAAGAGCGATCGCCAAAATTATAGCAGGTGTGAGTACGGCAATCAGGGCATTCCCGGACGTTGCCGGAATAGGGGGTAAACTAGGACTGGCGTATTTAATCACCAGGGAAATGCTAAGGGAGAGAATTAAGACTTTGACAATGAAATTGAATTGAATACCCATCAGTTTTTGTGTCACCCGGTATGCGGTTGTGATATTATTCCCTTTTTTAGCACCAATAACCAATGATACAATTCCCACCTTGTAAGGTGTTTCAGCCTTAAACCACCAAAGCACCATGAATCACCTCGACCCATTGGACAATCAAAACCTGCAACGTTTACAGCTATTTGCCTACCTGCTACCCGTGATCGGCTTTTTTCCGGCACTGTGGACACTCTACCGTCGCCAAGGAACACGAGAACAGCAAGCAGTGAGTCGCTTATCCGTCACCTTGGCTTTCGCTTGGCTAGTAGGCTACATTTTATTATTGTCAGGGGCGCAGCTCACGGAGTTTTGGAGCTTCCGCCTGTTATTTATGAATACCATGCTCACCTCTGGGTATTTTTTAGTGAGTGTTTGGCTCATGGTGCGCTTGTGGCAAGGGAAGTTACCCCGTCTCCCTGGGATTAGCCCGGTGGCGGAAGGAAAAGTGCGAAAGCATCTGTCCGAGTAAAGGATTTCAGCGTTTGGGTTGTCCGGTTATAGGAAAATGGTGACAGGCTTTTTGCCTGAAGTTGATCAACTGCTCTCATCTTTTGCCGTATTTGCCTGGTTTTGCCCCAAACGGTGAGAAAACCTGATAATGAGTGTTTGTGTCAAACGCTCTAAATCCGACTCAGGGTAAGCAATGAGGGCATCGGCGTGTATCATCTGCTTAAACCCATCCTGATCGCTTATGTGTGTGTGAGGAAACCAAGTGCCAGCTCGAAAAACCTACGAACAACCCCGCCAAGGACAGAAAAAGAGGATTCAACCGCCGAAAAAGAAACCGACTAAAGCTAAACGAGGACATTGGCTTTGGCTATGGTTAGGCTTTACTGGCGTCGCCATGTTATCAGCAACAGCAGGGGCAATGCTTGCTGTTTCGCTATCGAGTATGCCTTTACTGCAAAGTCAACTGAATGCTGATGAGGCAGCCATCTTTAGCGACAAGGGTAGTATGACCCGCAATAGTATGCGATTACCCGAATTGACGCGACCTGTCAATATTTTGATTTTGGGGACTAAGGTTCTTACCTCTGACTTGGATCAACCTCTAGAGGAAGACTTGGGATACCATGCACTGGTCAATTCCTTTGATGGACTCTCCGACACCATGCTTTTGGCTCGGTTTGACCCCAGCCACCAAAAGTTAAAGGTTCTATCCATTCCCCGCGATACCCAAACCTACGTTGAAGGGTATGGTGTGATCAAAATCAACGCCGCTAATTACCATGGTGGACCAGCTTTAACGGCAAAGGCAGCCAGTGATCTCCTTGACGGTGTAGGCATTGACCGTTATGTCCGAGTGAATGTACAAGGTGTGGAAAAGCTCGTGGATGCCCTTGGTGGGGTCACCGTGTATGTTCCCCAGGACATGAAGTATAAAGATGACTCTCAACACCTCTATATTGACCTTAAGCAAGGCAAACAGCATCTTAATGGCGATCAGGCAATGCAATTTTTGCGATTTCGCTATGACAAATATGGTGATGTGGGTCGAGTACAGCGCCAGCAAATACTAATGCGGGCATTGATAGAGCAAGCACTCAATCCAACAACGTTAGCCCGACTGCCCAAAATTTTATCGGTTATTCAGTCTCACATTGACACAAACTTAAGCGTTGAAGAATTAGTGGCTCTGATCGGATTTGCTGTCAATAGCAAACGTTCTGACGTACAAATGTTAATGGTTCCAGGTCGGTTTAACGGCACTGGAGAAAATGAAGTCAGTTATTGGTTGCCAAACCACCGACAGATTCGCCAAATGGTGGCTCAACATTTCGATCAAGGCTATAGCGAACTCTCCGATATTGACCCAGGTTATTTGCGGGTGGCGATTCAAGATAGTACTGATAATCCAGAAGCCGTTCAATCCCTAATCAGTACCCTAACAGAAGCAGGTTATCGAAATAATTATGTCGGCGAACCCTGGGCAGAACCCTTGCGCGTCACCCGCATCATTGCTCAACAAGGAGACGAAGCCACCGCTGCGGCTATCCGGGCTGATTTGGGATTTGGTGAGGTGCGGGTCGAGAGTACAGGTTCTCTTGCCTCCGATGTGACCATTCAGTTGGGTCAAGATTGGCTGGAACAGCAGGATTTCTCAGATGAGGGGTTTTTCAATTTCTAGGTAGTTATTTGTCATTTGTCATTTGTGAGGGAATAGGGAACACCTCGGCTTCGCTCGGTGTGTCATAGGGAATAGGGAATAGAAATTTTGTCCCTCTGCTCCCTCAGCTCCCTCTGCTCCCCCCGCTCCCTCTGCTCCCTCTGCTCCCTCTGCTCCCCCCGCTCCCTCATCTCCCCCCGCTCCCCTAAGCGATCCCCTTTGGCTGAAAATGTCATGGAATGTTGACATTGCGATCCCCGACAAGCTTGTAAATTCGTCAATTCTTGAAAATTGGCGTCTTGATCCCCTTGACCGTACCTAAGGCTTTTCTGTTACATAAATAAATAAAGCGATCCCAAAGAAATGCTGATTTGAGTATTTCTGTGATTCTTGGCACTAAGTGTTATCGGGAATAATCCCAACGTAAGCCTAAAGAGTAAGTCGTTCTGAGTTTGTAACTGCCCAAACGAAAGACGAATGCAATGCGTCACCGAGACTGACTTACTCCAAGGCGGTAGGAATCATCAACCTTTATCAAATGCGATGCTGTTCAACTATGAGTCCCATTTTTTGATTCATCAGGAGAGATACAACCTACCGTCCTAACAATTGGAGAGCATATTCATGGCAAAAGAACGCCCACCTTTAGAAGAGATGACCTTACGGCAACTGCGTAGAGTTGCGAGTGAGTACGGCATCTCACGATATAGCCGGATGCGTAAGGCGCAGTTGCTGGCAGAAATTCAAAAAGTCCAACATACCAAAATCTCACTCAGTCCAACTAGCACAGTGGAGGCACAACCAGAAGTGGAAGCATCTAAATTTGAACTCGGTCAAGAAGATCGCACCGGCGGTAATCTTGCATCTGTAGACGAAGGATTACCTGATTTACCCGCTGGTTATGGAGAAAGTCGGATCGTTCTCATGCCTCGCGATCCCCAATGGGCATATACCTACTGGGATATTCCTAACGACCACAAAGAAGACCTGCGGCGTCAGGGAGGACAGCAATTAGCCCTGCGGATTTATGATGTCACTGACATCAGCTTGGACTACCAGAGCCCCCACAGCATTCAGGAATATCCCTGCGACGAACTGGCACGGGAATGGTACCTACCCCTACCCGTTAGCGATCGCGACTACGTAGTAGATATTGGTTATCGTTGTGCCGATGGTCGCTGGTTAGTCCTAGCCCGTTCTAAACCCGTACATGTTCCCCCAGTTTATCCCAGCGACTGGATTGAAGACCAATTCATCACCGTTAACTGGGAAGAAGAACTCCAAGGCAAGACTGTATATGAGTTGGTGTCTCCCAGCAAGCGCCAACCTGTGACCGCAGAAGCCGGAGCCGAAAACCCCATCTACGACGAAATCTTTGGCATGGCAAAATCAGCCGAAGCTCAGCGCGTTGCTGGTTCTCTATTCGGCTCAATGCAGCATGTTCCCGGATCGATGGTTCCTTCTCAAGCCGTCAGTTCCTACATCTTCCCCTCTGGGGTAGGTATGTGGGCTGTACCTACTATGTCTGGCTTAACCATGTCTGGTGTCGGTATGTCCGGAGTTGGTATGTCCGGAGTTGGTATGTCACCCATTCGTCAACGTCAGTTCTGGTTGGTTGCCGATGCTGAATTAATTGTCTACGGTGCAACCGAACCGGATGCAACCGTAACCATTGGCGGGCGCCCGATTAAACTGAGCCCCGACGGAACCTTCCGCTTCCAAATGTCCTTCCAAGATGGTCTCATAGACTATCCCATCATGGCAGTGGCAGCCGATGGCGAACAAACTCGCTCGATTCAGATGAAGTTTACCCGCGAGACGCCCTCACGCAATACCAACACCAAAGAAGAAGCAGTTCCCGAATGGCTCTAAAGATTAAAGTGTGAACAACAAAAGATAACCAAGAAGTATCGTCAATCTTGCCACTTCACACTTCATCCCAAATCTTTCTATATGGCTAAACGTGTCCCCTGGCAACTGTCGGGGGATTTTTTTACGGAATTCTCTCAAAAAAACAGCATGAAACCCGAAGAAATTACCATCAAGCTGGCAGAACTTTTTAATTCCAGGGCGGTTCAACAGGTAGAATCAGGGACGTGGCAGGTTGAAACACCTCAACTGAGAGTGTTAATCCTTCTGTCGTCAGACCAGTCTTGGTTAAGAATCTTGGTTCCCATCGCATCGGCTCAAGACGCCCAACCCTTTCTTGAACAGCTTCTCGAAGCCAATTTTGATGAAACTCAGGAAACTCGCTATGCCCTGAATCAAAATGCACTTTGGGGCGTCTTTCAGCATAAGCGGGAGACGCTTGATGCTGACGACTTTTGTGCTGCGGTTGTACGATTGGTTGGCTTATGTCAACAGGGTTTAGAGTCCAGCTTTGACCAGTTTGTAGACCGTAAAATTCGTCAAATCATTCGAGCGGCGAAGCAGCAAGGGCAATCTTTTGAAACAACCCTGCAAACCCTAGATCGCTTTTATCGGGAAGGGTTGATGGGTGATATGGAATCAAGAGAACAAACAGAAGAAGTATTGGCACAATGGCAACGGCGCTTAGAACGTCTTTGGTCAGAGATAGAACCTTGAGTTGGGGCATTCTTGTTGCCAAGTTCTCCAAGGTAGTGGGGTGAGAAACGGAAACCTCGTCTTTCCCAAGACGGGAGGGAACTGCCCCACCACCGTCAGTAGAGACGCACCAGGGCGCGTCTGTACATTGGTTATTGGTAAAAAACTGTGCGTACAAATGACATAGACGCGCAAGCGGCTTCTGCTTGGGTTAAACCCTCCTCGAAGAGTAGAGTAAGAAATCAGACGCGATATCCATGCGCTGGACTCTATAGTATGAGCTTAGGGGCAGTTATTCCAGAACAATTAGTCGCTGGAGGCGCTCAACGATGAAAGGGTCGGGGAGTAAGCTTTTAGTGAATATTTTTTTAAAGGGGCAGATTCTGGGGCAACTGACACCTGTTTGGGTGGGCATTATAGGTCTAAATGCGCCAATGGCATTGGGTACAACTCCAATGTCTGTGTCACAAGTGAGCCAGAACCCCCTCAATCTACCTAATCTGAGGGAACTCTCTCACCAGCAATTTCAGAAGGCACAGGGAACAGGGCAGATGGTAGAAGGTTCTCAGCAGGCAGAAGATGACTCTATGGCAGATGACAGATGGCTCAAAACTATTGTTGCCACAGATAACGCTTCCCTTGATGATATTCCGATCGCACAAACCCCACCCACGCCTCCAAACCCCGAAACCATCCAACCCAATCCGGATGATCGTTTTCCTCAACCCACTCCTACTCCTGAACCCTTACGTCCCGATGATTCCCCACCGTTGATCCAACCCGAACCCACTCCCTCTCGACCCACGAGTCCCAACGTGGAGACTATTCAAATCGAGAAAATCAATGTTACAGGTAGCACCATCTTGGAACCAGAGGACTTCAATCCAATTGTGCAACCCTTGGAAGGACAGGCTGTTACCCTACAACAACTGCAACAGGTCGCCGATGCCATCACCCAACTTTATCTAAATCGCGGCTACATCACCTCAAGAGCCATTCTAGTAGACCAGGTTATTACCGATGGTATTGTGGAGATTTTTGTCCTGGAAGGAAGTCTGGAAGACATTAAAATTGAGGGAATTCGCCGCCTTAAACCCAGCTACATTCAGAATCGGATTCAGCTTGGTGTTAGCACACCCCTAAATACTGCTCGCCTAGAAGATAAATTGCGGCTACTGCGGGCTAATCCCTTGTTTGAGTCCGTAGAAGCGAGTCTTCGCGCTGGTAGTCAACGGGGAAAGAGTATTCTCATTGTTCGTGTCATCGAAGCCAATCCCTTTGAAGGGAGTGTCACTACTGATAACTATTCACCGCCGAGTGTCGGTTCAGAACGATTGGGTATAAACGGGCGCTATCGTAATCTTACAGGTTATGGGGATGAACTGACGGCTAGTTACTTCTATTCCACCACTGGCGGCTCAAAGGTGATTGATATGGGCTATCGTCTTCCCCTGAATCCGAAAAATGGCACCCTGCAAGTGCAAGCAAGCGTTGATCGCAATCAAGTGACTGACGAACGCTTTGCTCAATTCGATATTGAGGGAGAATCTGAACAGTATGAGATTAGTTTTCGTCAACCTTTAATTCGCACCTCCCGTGAAGAATTGGCTCTATCCCTGGGTTTTAGCTTTAGGGAAAGTCAGACGTTTTTATTGGGTATGCCTGCCCCTTTGAGTCCTGGTGCTGATGCCAATGGGATAACACGCACCAGTGTGATTCAATTTGGACAAGACTACCTACGCCGTGATCCTAGAGGAGCTTGGTCAGTGCGATCGCTCTTTAGTCTGGGTACAGGTTGGTTGGATGCTAACATTAATCCCGATCCCTTGCCTGATGGACGTTTTTTGGGCTGGCTGGGTCAGATACAACGAGTCCAAATTCTCAGTGGTAGCCATTTTTTAATTATGGGTGCTGATATTCAACTTACACCCAATACTCTTTTACCGTCTCAACAATTTGTCATTGGTGGCGCTCAATCCGTGCGAGGCTATCGACAGAATGCTCGAATCGGTGATAATGGCGTGCGATTATTTTTAGAAGACCGGATTACCCTAGAGCGAAACGCAGCTGGTGCGTCAACGTTCCAAATTGCGCCATTTTTTAACGCGGGTTGGGTGTGGAATCATCCCGATAATTTAAACCCTCTGCCTCAAGAGCAGTTTTTAGCCAGTTTGGGCATGGGGATACTTTGGCAACCGCTACCTGGATTAGATTTGCGCCTTGACTATGGAATCCCCTTAGTGGAACTCGAGGATCAGGGTCAGAATGCTCAAGATCAGGGGTTCCACTTTTCGGTTCGTTACCAGTTTTAAGGGAACAGGGAACAATCACCAATTACAGTCGTAGGCTGAAAAGACTATGATTGATTGGGTATCGTGTTTATGTAAACCTGCCCCGTGACTTCATCTCATCCTTCCCATTCCTTGCCTGATCCCTTAAATGCATGGCATACCCAATCCATAGAAGACTCGCTTGCCCAACTGGATAGCAATCCACAGATGGGTTTGAGTGCTGAACAAGTCAGCCAGCGATCGCAATACTACGGATTGAATGAACTCGAAGAAACTGCTGGTCGCAGTACTTGGGCGATTCTTCTGGATCAGTTCACCAATATCATGCTAATCATGCTGATTGTGGTGGCAATCATCTCCGGAGTCATTGACCTGATCGATTGGCGACAAGGCGGGTTAGAGGAGGGTCAAGTTCCGTTTAAGGATACAATTGCGATTCTGTTAATCGTTATTCTTAACGGTGTCTTGGGCTATCTCCAAGAAAGTCGTGCCGAAAAAGCCCTCGCCGCCCTGAAAAATCTAGCCTCTCCCAAAGTCCGTGTCCTCCGCGATGGTAAACCCATGGAGGTGGATAGCAAACAGCTTGTCCCTGGAGACATTATGCTCCTCGAAGCCGGTGTGCAAGTTTCTGCTGATGGACGGTTAATCGAGCAATCCAACCTCCAGATACGGGAATCCGCCTTAACCGGAGAAGCAAACGCCGTTAATAAGCAAGCCACTGTCACCTTAGCTGAGGATACCCCCTTAGGCGATCGCATCAATTTAGTCTTTCAAGGTACCGAAGTCGTTCAAGGTCGAGGAACTGTCCTGGTTGCAGCCACAGGGATGAAGACGGAATTGGGACGCATCGCCGAAATGTTGCAAGGGGTGGAAAGCGAACCAACACCCCTGCAACAGCGGATGACCCAATTGGGGAATGTCTTAGTCAGTGGTTCTCTGATCCTAGTGGTGCTGGTTGTTGTTGGTGGCTTAATTCAAAGTGGCGGCGATTTAGGCGTTCTGCAACAACTGGTGGAAGTGTCCCTGAGTATGGCGGTAGCGGTTGTGCCAGAAGGCTTACCTGCGGTGATTACCGTCACCTTGGCATTGGGAACTCAACGGATGGTGCGTCGCCATGCTCTGATCCGTAAACTTCCAGCCGTGGAAACCTTAGGTAGTGTGACGACGATCTGTTCGGATAAAACCGGTACCCTGACTCAAAATAAGATGGTCGTGCAATGGGTCATCACTCCCCACCACACGTTCCAAGTCACGGGAGAAGGCTATGCGCCGAACGGGGAATTTCTGATCACCGAGACAGCCGTTTCTGCCCAAGAGTATCCCGAATTACAAGTATTACTTCAAGGTTGCGCTCTGTGTAATGATGCTATCTTGCAGTATGAACAGGATGATTGGCTGATTTTAGGAGACCCCACTGAAGGGGCATTAATTACCCTAGCCGGGAAGGGTGGTGTTGATAAAGAACCGTTGCGGCGTCAGTTTCCTCGGGTCGGTGAAATTCCCTTTTCCTCAGAGCGAAAGCGCATGAGTGTAATATGTCAAGGGTCAGATGGATCAGTGGCAACGAATGACGGACAAGGGACAACAGATAGCCCCTACATCATGTTTACCAAAGGTTCCCCTGAATTAGTCTTGGAACGGTGTCATTCTTTGCAGGCGGGTGATCACACTGAGGTGTTGACCGACGAGCAACGGACGCAACTCCTGCGGCACAATAATCAAATGGCTGGGGCGGGATTGCGGGTTTTGGGGTTTGCCTATAAGCCTCTGGAGGCTGCACCCAATGATGGGGTAGATGCTAGTGAAACGACTGAGCAAGAGTTAGTTTGGTTAGGGCTGGTGGGGATGTTAGATGCCCCCCGCCCAGAAGTTTTGGATGCCGTGCGACGCTGTCGGAATGCGGGTATCCGCCCGGTGATGATTACAGGCGATCATCAGCTTACGGCTCGCGCGATCGCTCATGCTTTGGGTATTGCGGATCAACATGATCGCGTTCTTACCGGTCAGGAGTTACAAAAGCTTTCTCAATCAGATCTGGATAACCAGGTGAAAGAGGTGAGCGTTTATGCTCGTGTTTCTCCGGAACATAAACTGCGGATTGTACAAGGGCTTCAGCGCCAAGGTGAATTCGTCGCCATGACGGGTGATGGGGTCAATGATGCTCCCGCTCTTAAGCAAGCGGATATCGGTATTGCGATGGGCATTACAGGCACAGATGTGAGTAAAGAAGCCAGTGATATGGTACTGCTGGATGATAACTTTGCCACGATTGTTGCCGCGACGGAAGAAGGTCGCACGGTTTATGATAATATCCGCCGCTTTATTCGCTATATCTTAGGTAGTAACATTGGTGAGGTGTTAACTATTGCCGCTGCACCGATTATGGGACTCCCAGATGTTCCCCTGTCGCCGTTACAAATTCTCTGGATGAACTTAGTGACTGACGGTTTACCCGCCCTAGCTTTAGCGGTAGAACCGGCTGAACCAGATGTGATGAAGCGTCCTCCGTTTAGTCCCCGTGAGAGTATTTTTGCCCGGGGGCTGGGTTTGTATATGGTTCGGATTGGGATTATTTTCGCCATTGTCACGATTATTTTAATGGCGCTGGCGTTTGACTATTTTCCACTCCACTGGAAAACAATGGTCTTTACCACGTTATGTCTCGCCCAGATGGGACACGCGATCGCGGTTCGTTCAAATACTCGTTTAACGATTGAGGTAAATCCTTTCTCGAATCCCTATTTAATCTGGGCAGTAACGGTTACGACTATCTTGCAACTGGCGTTGGTTTATGTGCCATTTTTGCAAAATTTCTTTGGTACAGAACCTCTCACGCTGACTGAACTGCTGATTTGCTTGGGGTTTAGTACGTCATTGTTTATTTGGGTTGAGTTGGAGAAGCTGTTTATTCGTTGGTACAAGAATCGGTAATTGGTCATTCGTTTATGTCATTCGTCATTAGGCTTCAACAACCCTGACTTAGCTAACGCTTGAAGTCAGGGATTGTCGGACAAACGACAATTAAACGTTGAATACCGCATAGAGTCTCGGTTTGGTACAGACACCCGGATGTTTCCCTAGTCCGGATTAAATCTAAAGCCTTTTGTCGGGCTGTTGGTAGAGACGTAGCATGCTACGTCTTTCCAAGACATCTTAACCGAGATGGCGGGAAGGGACATAGTGGTCAGTGGTCAGTGGTCAGTTATCAGTGGTCAGTAATTGGCTGATAACTGGTAACTGATAACTGGTAACTGATAACTGATAACTTAACACACAAAACTAGGTTTTTTGGGCGAAGTTAAAGGTTCCCCAATCACCAATCACCAGTTAACCATGATCAATGTACTTAAAACGCTTAAACTTGCGCCAGTTTCGGAATTACCGAGATTGCTTGGTTAATTTTGAGGCACCGAAAACTATTTTGGTGGGAAATAATGCTCAGGGGAAGTCTAATCTGCTAGAAGCGGTAGAATTACTCTCGACGCTGAGGAGTCATCGGTCAGTGCGCGATCGCGAATTGGTTCTAGAGGATGCCTCGATTGGTCAGATTCAGGCAATCTTGGAACGTGCTTATGGTTCTGTTGAACTGGGGTTAACTCTCCGCAGTCAGGGACGACGTACTGTGGCTCTCAATCGCGAATCCTTACGTCGCCAGCTTGATTTTTTGGGCATCTTGAATGCGGTACAGTTTTCTAGTCTGGATTTGGATTTAGTTCGCGGGAGTCCTGAGAGACGACGGAATTGGCTTGATTCGATTTTGACCCAACTCGAACCTGTTTATGCTTATATTTTGCAGCAATATAATCAAGTACTGCGCCAGCGCAACGCCTTGCTCAAAACCATGCGGAAGCAGCAGGAAGATGGGACAAAGAATGGGGTATTATCCTCAAAGCAGCCTCAGGCAGAACTGTCACTTTGGGATGCTCAACTGGCAACGGCGGGGTCGCGTGTGACTCGGCGTCGTGCTAGAGTACTACAACGATTAGCACCCCTTGCCCAATCTTGGCATGCCAGTATTAGTGGTAAAACAGAGTTACTTGAGGTGACCTACGCGCCTAATGTCAACCTAGAAAAGGATGACCCAAAAGGTGTTCAGCAGGCATTTTTAGATAAACTCTACCATCGTCGTCTTCCAGAACAGCGTCAGGGGATAACCCTGGTTGGTCCACACCGAGATGATGTGGAATTTACAATTAACCAAACCCCTGCCCGTTCTTATGGTTCCCAAGGACAGCAACGGACGCTGGTTTTGGCACTAAAATTGGCAGAGTTAAAGTTAATTGAAGAGGTTGTGGGAGAACCTCCCCTATTATTACTTGATGATGTGTTGGCAGAACTTGATCCCAACCGCCAAAATCAGCTTTTGGATGCGATTCAAGATCGGTTTCAAACCCTGATTACAACGACTCACTTAGGCGCATTTGATTCCCAGTGGTTGAACTCCTCCCAAATTCTTTCGGTTCAAGCGGGTCAAATTCAACCGCTTGGTTAAATCTTATTTTTCAGTTGTTCTAAATATATATAGTTTTTGCCTGAGCGCTATATCAGCGAATGAGTTACAAGTTTAAACGTTAGTTGTATGACAAGTATTGCAGTGTAATCTAAATTGTTAGGAGTATAAGGTTGAGGCTTAACATCACTTAAAGCTTTGTTTAAGCTTGATAAAGAAGTCGGCGATTTTGCCTGAATTGCCATAGTCTCGCAGTATAATCTTTACTAGAAGCCTGACTTGATAATTTTTTTGAAGTTAAGGACGTTGAAAATTAGGCGCTTTACAGGGGTTTTTGCTATCAATCCCATCCTGCTTGCTGAAAGTGGGGAGCAGATTATACTACAGTTCAAGGGGATTGAGGATAAACGTAAATTTTTCCAAAGAAGGTTTATTTATTAACTATCAGGATTAAAGTAGAAAGAGAATCCTAGAAAAATTATGAATCCATTTAACCTTCCCCAAGTCATAAATACTTAGTGGACGTTGTAGCTATGAACGTTAGACAACTTCTCAAGCTGTACGAACAAGGAAATCGAGAATTTACGGGGATTGACCTCAGTGGGGCTAACCTCAGGGGAGTCATGTTAATCGGAGTGAACCTAAGCGGGGCAAATCTCAGAGGCGCTGATTTTACCAGAGCATTTTTACTCAAATCTGATTTGAGTGGCGCTCAGATGAATTGGGCTAATCTCAGTTATGTCAAAATGAGCGATGCCAAACTTGTTGACACTGATTTGACTAAAGCCAATATGAGCGGTGCCTTTATGGTGAAATCAAAGCTCACGGGTGCTAAACTCAGTGGGGCAATGTTGAGTGGGACGAACCTCAGACGCGCCAACTTATGGGGGGCAAATCTTTGCGGAGCGCAGTTAGAACGGGTGAATTTGCGGGATGCGAATTTAACCGGAGTGAATTTCAAATGGGCGAATTTATCTGAAGCAAGACTGATTGGTGCTAGAGTTTATGGGTCAGCGCTGAGTTTTGTCAATCTCAGCTATGCGTGGTTAAAAGATTTAGATTTAGCGGGCGCTGATTTAGAAGGGGTTAATTTCAGTGGAGCGAGATTAAGTCGGGCGAACTTAGAAGGTGCAAATTTGATTGCCGCTAATTTGGAATCGGCTAAACTAGATTGGGCGAATCTCCAAGGAGCAGATTTAACCGGTGCCAATCTAGCCGGAGCGAATCTAGAGAATGCTAATCTAACATGGGCAGTTCTCAGAAAAGTTGATTTGCTTGATGCCAATTTGAAAGGTGCAAAACTCTATGGTTTGGATATTAACGAAATGCAAGTGAGTAATGGGGTTGGATCTCAATCCAACAACCAAGAAGTTGGATTGAAATCCAGTAACCAATTTGCTTATTCAACGGCTGTGTGACAAAGCTAAAATTGTGGCATAGATAGGGTTCGTAGTAGGGGCTTTAGCCCTAGATTCCGTTGGGTTTCCTTTGGTTAATCCAACTTACTGACGTGACACAATTAAAATTGTGGCATAGATTTGATGGTTAAATCGGGCGCAAGCCTTGCGCCCCTACAGTGTCTGGATGTAAGGTTAATCCAATGACATAAACAAATGACGAATGACGAATGACGAATGACGAGTGAGAAACGTCAAAGTAGATTCAGGGTTTTTCTCGCCTTAGGGCTGATATTCAGTATTGTCCTACTTGTTGCTAAATCAATTTTATTTTCCCCATCCTTAGCTCGTTCTCAAAGTCCGACAACAATCACGGAAATTAGAGGGGTTTGGTTGACGAATGTGGCGAGTGGTGTATTTTTTTCGCCTTGGGGAATTAACCGAGCGATCGCGCAATTGTCTCAACTAAACTTTAACACGATTTATCCGGTGGTTTGGAATCGGGGGCATACGTTTTATCCGAGTGCGGTGGCGAAACAAGAATCCCTGCTGACGATTATGCGACTCAACGGAGATGTTTTGGCTGAAATTGTACAGCAGGGACATCGCCAAGGGTTACGGGTTATTCCCTGGTTCGAGTATGGATTTATGACGCCGATTTATTCTGAATTAGCGCGGCGTCATCCCACCTGGATAACTCAGAGTTTAACCCAAACAGAAGGCGCGATCGCACCAACTGCTGAGAAGCCCCAACTCTTATGGCTGAATCCTTTGCATCCAGAGGTACAACAGCTTATCCTCGATCTGATTAAGGAAGTGGTGAGCCAGTATGATGTGGATGGGATTCAGCTGGATGATCACTTCGGGATGCCTGTTGAATTGGGCTATGATCCCTATACCATTGAGCGTTATCAGCAAGAGCATTATGGGAATAGTCCCCCGAATTCGCCGCTCAATGGGGAATGGATGCGCTGGCGGGCGAATAAGATTAGTGAGTTTATGGGAGAAATTGTTCAGACGGTTAAATCGATTAAACCGGATTGTATCATTTCCCTATCACCCAATCCCCAAGCTTTTGCCTACAAACACTATCTGCAAGATTGGCAAACTTGGGTACAACGGGGTTGGGTTGATGAATTGGTGTTACAGGTTTATCGGGATGAATTAAGTAGTTTTGTGGCGGAACTCAATCAACCCGCAGTACGCATGGCGCGGCGGACAATTCCGGTAAGTGTGGGGATTTTGACGGGAACCTTACGTGATCCGATTCCCTTTGAGCAAATTCAAGCACAAGTTGAAGTCATTCGCGATCGCGCCTTTGATGGTGTATCCTTTTTTTACTGGGAAACCCTGTGGAGTTATTTAACACCGGAGTCCCCTCAACAGCGGCGACGGGAATTTCGAGAGTTATTTCCCTATCCGGCGATTATATCCAATTGACACCATTAATTGATCTGCGCCTCATTTCACCCAATCAATTATTGTAGGGGCGGGTAATGGGATTTAATTTCGATACCCACAGAACCCTTAAAAACTAAACGATTTTGATAACAATTAAAACTGGCGTCACGAACCCGCAATTGAGCCAGCATTTTGGCTTATATTTCCCTTTATGACGGCGCTGTCGTTGTCGGGTAGGCATTGCCCACCTTACCTGAAAAGGGAATGCTAAAAAAAAGAATTCATCATATTCTGTTTAGTTTGTCAAGACAGTCATCATAGAAAAATTTTCCGTCAGAGATGGCACAGTAGCCCTATAACTGATGAAACAATAAAACGTGACCTGATTGACTTAATCGAAACAATCATCGTTTATAAATTACCGCAAAAAAGCCGAGAGGAGATAGAAGCCATGTTAGGATTAAGTGAACTTAAACAAACCAAAGTTTATCAGGAAGCCAAGCAAGAAGGGTTAGTAGAAGGGAAACAGGAAGGGTTAGCAGAAGGCAAACTCAAAGCCAAGTTAGAGGCTATCCCACGCATGATGGAGTTGGGTTTGAGTGTGGAGATGATTGCGGAAGGATTAGATTTACCGCTGAATGTTGTTCAACTAGCAGCGCCATCATTTGCTCAACAGAATGTTATGGCTTTTATTGAACTTTTAAATCATCGCCGTTCGCTTTTTTCGCCTCAAGACTTAGCGGAGTTGGCGGAGTTAATTGAACCTTTACCGGATAAAATAGAAACGCTGTCTGACGCGATCGCACAATGGTGTAAGCAGGATGCCCATTCCCTACAACGTCAGGCTTGGCGGGATTGTCTCTCTGCTAAGGTGGCGGCGACGGTGGAGGAATGGTTGGCTCAAAATCTGGAAACACTGGAAACCTTTGAGCTTTCGGTTAATAAAGCTATCTTACAGCAGGCGATTTCAGGAGAGAATTCTAATTAGCGATCGCGGGTTGTTTCTAGATAGATAGTAAGGTGTGCAATTTGTCAAGATAGTCGTGATCGGAATTTTCCGCTTCTGGGGTGGCACAGTATCAGGTGTCAACCCTGTGCTGGAAAGCCCTAGGAGAACGTGAAAACCGACACGATTTTTTATAGCTTGTTTAAGGAGTTTCCCAGTATCTTCTTTGAACTGATTAATCAATCTCCAGAACAAGCCGCAAGTTATCAATTTACCTCCCGTGAAATCAAACAACTGTCATTTAGACTAGATGGGTTGTTTTTTCCTAAGAACGAAACCCTAGACCAACCCTTTTATGTGGTTGAGGTTCAGTTTCAACGAGATGATAATTTATATTATCGTTTATTTACTGAACTGTTTATCTTTCTGAATCAATACAAACCGCCTTATCCTTGGCAGGTTGTGGTGATTTATCCAAGTCGCCGGATTGAGAGAGAACAACCGTTACAATTTCGGGAACTCTTCAGCCGAGTGACTCGGATATACTTGGATGAGTTAGGAGATGAGCCATCGACATCTGTTGGGGTTAATATTGTTAAGCTAGTGATTGAGCAGGAACAGACAGCCCCAGAACGAGCAAGGCGCTTAATCGAACAAGCTCAAGTCGAGATAACTGATGAAACAATAAAACGTGACCTGATTGACTTAATCGAAACAATCATCGTTTATAAATTACCGCAAAAAAGCCGAGAGGAGATAGAAGCCATGTTAGGATTAAGTGAACTTAAACAAACCAAGGTTTATCAGGAAGCCAAGCAAGAAGGGTTAGATGAAGGTGAACAACGAGGAGAACAACGAGGCAAACTCAAAGCCAAGTTAGAGGCTATCCCACGCATGATGGAGTTAGGTTTGAGTGTGGAGATGATTGCGGAGGGGTTGGATTTGTCGGTAGAAGTGGTTCAACAAGTAGCGCCATCATTTGCTCAACAGAATGTTATGGCGTTTATTGAACTTTTAAATCATCGCCGTTCGCTTTTTTCGCCTCAAGACTTAGCGGAGTTGGTGGAGTTAATTGAACCTTTACCGGATAAAATAGAAACGCTATCTGATGCGATCGCACAATGGTGTAAGCAGGATGCCCATTCCCCACAACGTCAGGCTTGGCGTGATTGTCTGTCTGGTAAGCTGGCGGCGACGGTGGAGGAATGGTTGGCTCAAAATCTGGCATCCCTGGAAACTTTGGGACTTTCGGTTAATAAAGCCATCCTACAGCAGGCGATTGCATCAGGAGAGAATTCTCATTAGCGATCGCACTATTTTTGCAAGGGCTACATGGGTACGGTTTTTGAGGGATTGAGCGCTCAAACTACTACGGGATAAGGCTTGACGCTGGGTGTAGTACATCCGCACGGGGGGAACCAGAAATTAATCAAAGTCCCCCTTTTGAAGGGGGATTTAGGGGGATCTAAACTTTGGGCGCTAGTCATACAAAGTCTTAAGTTGACACGGATGGGGAAACCCCTACTCCACCGCTTCAACAGACATAGAGACAGGAGATGCATCTGGCAAATAGGTTTTTTCCACAACTGGGGTACACCCCAACCACTGTACCGATAACTTAGCAAACTGCTGCGGACAACCACTGACACAAAATCGCGTCGGTAGCGGTGGTGAACTATTTTTTAATCCCATTAAATCAAGCTCTTGCGCCGCCGCCGCCACCACATGTTCAGCCGGATCAATCAATTGTACAGACGCGGGTAAAATTTGTCGCAATACAGGCGCTAACAACGGATAATGAGTACACCCATAAATCAACGTATCAATTCGCTGCTGGAGTAATGGCGTCAGATACTGGGACGCGATTTCAGAGGTATAGGGCTCGTATAAACGATTTTGCTCAACTAAAGGGACAAACTCTGGACAGCCGACTTGCCAAACTTGAGCCGTGGGTTCGACTTCCAACAAAGCACGTCGATAGGCATTACTCGCCGCCGTCGCGGGGGTAGCAATCACGCCAATCCGACGCCCGACTTGTACAGCGGCACGAGAACCGGGCAAAATCAATCCCAGAATCGGTAGTTGAAAATCGCGCCGTAAGCTGTCTAGGGCTAAGGCGTCACTGGTGTTACAAGCCAGAACCACCATTTTCACGTCTTGTTGTACCATCCAAGTGAGAATCTCGTGACCAAACTGCACGATTTCCCTAGCCGAGCGGGTTCCATAAGGGAGTCGAGCAGTATCGGCAAAATAAAGAATCGATTCATTGGGAAGTTGTCGGTAGAGTTCTCTGAGAACGGTGAGTCCCCCAACACCACTGTCAAATACACCAATATGACGGCGCTGTGCGTCTCCCCTTGAGGTCAAAATCGGGTCATTTGTCATTCGTCACTTGTCTTTTGTCAAAGAATTCTCGCACTCAGCAAAGGCGGTTATTGAAAACCCTGATAACACTCCTGTTAAAAATTCTGCTGAATGTACTGAAGGATACCACGAGCGATCGCCTGTGCCATCTGGCTACGATGATTTGGATCATTTAATTTCGCCGCATCATCTCGCCCGGTGACAAAACCCACTTCCACCAAAACTGCTGGCATTGAGCTTTTTCTGAGGACATAAAACCGGGCGTTGCGAACCCCCCGATTCTGAACCGGAACCGTCTGTAAAATGTTGTTGTGAATCGTCTGGGCAAGACGTTGACCACTGGAGAAATAATAAGTTTCCAATCCATTGACATCCGGTCGGCTGAGACTGATGGCATTCGCATGAATACTGACAAATAGATTAGCATTGATTCGCTCTGCCATGGTCACACGGGGAGCTAGATCCACGAAATAATCACTATTGCGCGTCAATACGGCTTGCACACCCTGCTTTTCTAATAAAGCTGCCACCTCTTGGGCAATGGGTAAAATCACGTCCTTTTCCCGTAATCCGCCAATGCCAACGGCTCCAGGATCTTTACCGCCATGTCCCGGATCAACCATAACCACTACCCGACTATTGGGAACCGTGGGCAATGAGGTTGGGGGTGTAGATGAACTCGGCGGTGGTACCCGAATCGATTCAGGGGAAGGTAATGTTGCTTGTCTTTGTTGTACAGGTAGCGCCAACAGGCGATCGCTGATTTGGTTAAGGCTGCCAATCTGAGTTCCCGAACTTGGCTGCACCAAAATTACCACCGTGCTGGAGTCTTGCTGGCGCAGCAATACCCGTGATAGGGGACTATTGGCATTAAGCTGAGGTCCTCTAACCTGATCCGCTAATTGAGCATCTGGGATAGTAATCCGATAAGCCCTCTCATTCGCGTCCCAACGACTTGTGGCTCTGATGCTCCGATCCGCTTGAATTAAAAGTTGAGTCTGATTGTTTCCCAGTTCAACCGACTGAATCATTGCCCGTTGATTGGTACTGGCTCGTTGGTTCGAGGTTTGCGATCGCGAAGGAGAAGAAACCAGGATATTACTCGAAGCATTAGAGCGATTCTCTAAACTGGATGCCGAGGTACCTCTAGGGATAACCACAATCCCGCCGACATCGCTGTATAGTGCCTGCCAATCTGGACTATCTCGGTTCACATTTAACGTGATCCGAGCCAAAGGCGGTGAATTTTTGATCTGCTGGAATTGGATTTGGCTGACGCCGTAGCGATTAACGTCCAACTTTTGCTCAGCCAGACTCCGGGAGAGATTCAAACCCTCTACCTCAATATCGATCTGGCGGCGATCGCGACTCCGCTTTACCTTAATCTCATCCGGTGCTCTGTCATCGGTACGGATAAAAAATCCATTCCGAGTCACCTGAAAACTATCCACTTGTGTCGCCGATGTTTCCACCGTCACCGTTGTTGGTGGACTCGGTTGGGGAGATTGGCGATTGGGGACATTAGTTACTGGGGGCGGCAGAGTGGGCGAGGTTGATATTTGTTGCGGATTGGGTATATTGACCGTCCACTGAGTCGGCGAGATGCCTCTAAATTGCACCTGTTGGGGGTCAAGGGTATAACCAGGGGCTAATTCAACCACAATCCGAGTGGTTTGGTTTTCAAATTGCCCCACTCGGATTTCTTGAATCGCGCCCCCCACTCGTTGATTCACCGTCGGGCGTCCCAGTCTAGTTCCTGGCAAATCAATGACTAGCCGAGTCGGATCAGCAATCAGTTGCGCCCTCGGCTGAACTCCCTCATCGGTTGTAAATACCAACTGGTTTTGATCGCGGTCAAAACGCCAAAACAGCAGTTGACGCGCTTGTGCTGTCGATGTATAGAGAAAAACACTCAAAAAGCTGGAGAGTAGCAGTAGCCAGCGAAATCTCACAATTATTGCTCCTAACTTAAAGCTCGGTGCTGCATACAGCATTTAGGTGGGTGGCTTTTCACAAAAGGTAGTTGTTGAGTTCCCAACCGAACTCAGTGAGGTTGAGCGGGTTCACCCTATATCCCGAAGTCCAACTGCTCGCTTTGGTTTCCACCCTGGCTTAAACCAATGTGACTCACCCAAGTTGAGTTTATTAGCTGTTATAGACAGTCAGCTTTCAGGGACGTAGAGTAACGAATTTAAGTTTCAAAAAAAATAGTATAGTCCCTTTTCGGATGAACAATCCCAACTGCTCCCCCGGCTCCCCCTGCTCCCCCTGCTTGTACAGAGGAGAACTGGGGATGATTAAGTCATTCTGGTTTAGAATCTGACAAGGTTTCCACTGGCTCTGTTCCTGGGACAGTTTCGGGTTCTTTTAAGACTAATCGTAATAAGGGAGGAGCGATAAAGGTAGTTATAATCACCATCATGATAATCGCTGCCTCAGTTGCTGGGGAAAGCGCCCCACTGGCTGAACCGACTCCGGCAAAAACGAGTCCCACTTCGCCTCGAGGAATCATACCCACACCAATTGCTAGACGGTTAATACCGGGTTGACCAAAGACAGTAAAGCCTGTGATTACCTTACCGATAATCGCTACAACGATCAGGAACGCTGCCAAAATCAACCCTTCCCGATTGCTGGGAACGGCTGGGTTGAGTACACTTAAATCCGTTTTGGCACCCACAACCACAAAGAAAATCGGGGTGAGGACATCGGCGACGGGTAACACCTGTTCCTCTAATTCGCGGCGTTTATCCGTTTCTGCCAAAATTAAGCCAGCAGCAAATGCGCCTAAAATAGCTTCGAGTTGAATCGCAGCGGCGATGTAAGACAGAATCGCGGCAAAAATTAGGGCGGTGAGTAATACCTGACCCCGTGTCTTCATTTCATCCACCAAGGCGACGAAGTAGGGACCAAGAAAGCGTCCCACTAAAATGGAACCGACTAAAAAGACACCCGCACTGATGATTAGATAAATAACATTCGCGATCGCGATTTCCCCGGTTTTTGCTAAACTCGCCACCACCGCTAGGATGATGATGCCTAAAACGTCGTCTAAAACCGCTGCACCAATGATAATTTGACCTTCTTTAGAACTCAGACTGCCGATTTCGGCTAAAACTTTGGCGGTAATCCCAATACTGGTAGCGGTTAGCGCCGCCCCCGCAAAAATTGCCGGTACTGCCGGAACGTCGAACAAGTAGGTCAAACCAGCGGTACCTGCGGCAAAGGGGGCAATTACCCCAACAATTGCCACGACTGCTGCTTGTGGACCGACTCGGATCAGTTCTTGCAGATCCGATTCCAATCCAATTTCAAACAGAAGAATCACCACACCCAGCTCGGCTAGAACCGAGATCACCTCACTCTGAGTCTGAAATACAGAATCAGCCGCCATTGGATTCAGACCGGCTGTGCGCTCCAGAAAGCTGACAATCATTGAGCTAGCGCTATCTGCCCCCGCTTCGGGAAAGACTAGCAGATGTAGTGCCGAGACTCCCACAACTACGCCACCGATAAGTTCCCCTAGTACAGGTGGCAAGTTTATCCGCGCACAAAGTTCGCCGCCTAATTTGCTAGCGAAGTAAATGACCACTAAACTCAGCAATACGCCGGCGAAGATTAATGAACTATTTTCGGCTTCGCTGGTGGTGGCTTCACTGGCTGCGGCTATCAGAGAGTGGTGTGCAGATAGCCAGGGAAAGCCAAAGGGGGGAGTTAGGGAACTCGCCCAGGCAGTTACATCAGCTATAGGTTGAGAAAAAATCATGGGTTCTATTCTACAGGGAACAGGGAACTCGGATGTGGGTATATATCAAACTAAAGGGTTACAAAAACTGTAACCCCAGAAATGATAATGCTCTATGGTGTCAAAGTGAAAGCTTAATCTATCTGTCTGTATTTGGAGGATTGACGAAATGACATATCTATGCTCCAGTTTCCTTAGTCAAAAACAGTTACAGGCGATGGCTGGGGTTTTGGGTTTCGTGATGCTCGCCTGGAGCAATCCCGCGATCGCGCAGGAACGACTACTACGAACCCTAACGGTTACAGGGCAAGGGATAGAGCGGATTCCCACAACCTTGACCCAAGTGCAGTTAGGGGTTGAGGTACAAGGAAAAACAGCAGCTCAGGTGCAACAAGAGGTGGCACGTAAGTCAGCGGCTGTGGTGGAGTTGCTGCGATCGCGCAATGTTGAACAACTCCAAACCACCAGCATCCAGCTCAACCCTGTCTATAGCTATGAGAACAACCAGCAAAGCCTGATCGGGTATTCCGCCAGTAACACGGTGAGCTTCCGGATTCCCACGGAACAGGCGGGAACGCTCTTGGATGATGCCGTTGCCGTCGGAGCTACCCGCATCGACTCCATTCGCTTTACCGCCCCTGAGAGTGCAGTCTCCACGGCTCAAAAACAAGCGCTACGGGAAGCCACTCAGGATGCCCAACAGCAAGCCGATGCGGTGTTAAATGCCTTGAACCTCACCCGTCAAGATATTGTTAACATTCAAATTAATGGTGCCACACCACCTCCACCCATGCCCATGCTGGACAGGGCGGAGTTCGTTGCCCAAAATGTGGCGACACCGATCATTGGTGGCGATCAAGAGGTACAGGCATCTGTCACACTGCAAATTAGCTACTAAAAATTAGAACTCTGTCTCGTTGTAGCTATTCACCGCGTTGGGGTCATTATCTCGTTTGGAACCTAATAACTCCATTCGATCCACCCGGATTACGGGCTTGTGGTAGTTGTGACCATCCCTTGTCGTTAAGGGATCAATCTTCAGCACCCCTTGAACCCCAATCAAACTCCCCTTACGCACGTAGTTAGCTGCCACTTCCGCTGTCTTACCCCAAAGCTCTAGATTGAACCAGTCAGGCTTATCACTGTTGCGGCTGCGACGATCCACCGCCAGTGATAATGTACATAAAACACTGCCCGACTCAAAATACCTGACATCTGGGTCTGCACCCACCCGACCAACCAAATTAACCACATTGAGACTCATTTTTTTAGTACCCTTGTACTTATGCAAATCAGTTTAGCGAATTTATGCCGTTTTCCACAATCCCTAAAGCCGGACTGGAGGCACGCCAATTGCAGTTACTCACGCTCTAGGGGTGAACTATACTTTCTCCGGATCAGCAATTTTGCCGTCTGAATGATACTTTCAGCTTGGTTTTCAACAATTAATAGGGATGACTTGCTCAACTTCACTAGACTCAGCCAAAAAAACGTAATAGAATCCACCTCGGTTACAGTTCAGATACTTTGTTTGTTATACACAGAAACATTCGACTTTGGGGGCTTATAAACGAGTGGGTATTTTCAGTCGCTTTTCCCTATCCCGGGACATGGGTATCGATTTAGGTACTGCTAATACATTAGTATATGTATCTGGCAAAGGCATTGTACTCCAAGAGCCTTCTGTCGTCGCCATGGACCAAGATGAAAAAGTGCCACTAGCGGTGGGAGAGGACGCCAAAAAAATGCTGGGCAGAACTCCAGGTAACGTGGTCGCCCTGCGTCCTCTACGCGATGGTGTGATTGCCGACTTCGATACCGCCGAACTAATGCTCAAGCATTTTATCCGGCGAGTGCACGAAGGGCGTACTTTAGTTCAACCCCGAATCGTCATTGGTATTCCCAGTGGTGTAACCGGTGTGGAACGGCGGGCAGTCATGGAAGCCGCATCTCAAGCCGGTGCTAGAGATGTTTACTTGATTGATGAGCCAGTTGCTGCCGCCATTGGTGCGGGGCTGCCAGTGGCAGAGCCAACGGGTAATATGATTATCGATATCGGTGGTGGTACTACAGAAGTGGCGGTGCTAAGTTTACAAGGTACCGTTTTGAGTGAATCTGTACGGATTGCTGGTGATGAACTGAGTGAATCGATCACCCAGTACATGAAAAAAGTGCATAACCTGGTGATTGGGGAGCGAACCGCTGAAGAAATCAAAATTCAGATTGGCTCAGCCTACCCAACTCATGAAGACGATGATTTCTCTATGGAAGTACGGGGCTTACACTTGCTGTCTGGTTTACCGCGAACCGTGAGTATCAAAGGACCAGAAATTCGCGAAAGTATGTCCGAACCGCTATCAGTCATCGTTGACGCGGTAAAACGTACCTTAGAGCGGACACCGCCAGAACTCGCTGCCGATATTATTGATCGAGGCATCATGTTAGCTGGTGGCGGTGCCTTACTAAAAGGGCTAGACACTTTGATTAGTCATGAAACGGGTATAGTGACTCATGTAGCTGCCGATCCGCTAAGCTGTGTGGTCTTAGGAACAGGTCGTGTTCTGGAGAATTTCAAACAGCTAGAACGGGTGTTTAGTGGGCGTTCTCGCCATATCTAAGATGATGGTATCAAAAGAGAGCAGCCTGGAGAAGGTTAGTTCACAAGCTGCATAAGTCGTTTACCTGCACTATTGCAACTCGATGCCATCAGCCGAAAGCTGAACGAATACGAGACAGGTTATGTACATATTGCGTCGTTGGTGGGACAAACATGGAGTCGCTGTTGTGGTGGGGGGACTAACTCTAAGCCTTGCCTGGTTCATTCGCCAAACTCAGGGGGCAGCTCTCTTTGAGGCTTATCAGTTATTAACCCATCCCTTACAATCAGAACCTACGCCAGAGGAGCGCCTGACAAATGCCAAAGTTCTGGAACTGCAACAGCGTCTAGTTGAACTCGAAAGCCAAAATCAAAAACTCAAAGAGCTGCTTGATTATTCTAAAACCCAACAACAGCAAGGAACTCTTGCCCCTATTATTGGGCGTAGTTCTGGTCACTGGTGGCAACATGTTACCTTGGGTCGAGGGAGTCGAGATGGGATTAAGGTTGATTCAATTGTTATGGCACCAGGCGGTTTAGTGGGTCAGATTGTCCATGTAACCCCCAATACAAGTCGTGTACTACTGATCAGCGACGCGACTAGCCGGGTGGGGGCTGTGATTAGCCGTAGCCGTAGCATGGGTTTTATTCGAGGACAAGGGTCACATCGGGCTGTGCTTCAGTTTTTTGACAAAGTACCCGATGTACGCAAGGGTGATGTGGTTTCAACATCACCGGTGAGTAAACTGTTTCCCGCTGGATTACCTTTAGGACGTGTCGAGTCGGTCAATCTCGATAAAAGTCCAGCACCCGAAGCTGTTATTGAGTTGACAGCGCCTCTAGATGCCTTAGAGTGGGTGATTGTTTATCCGCAATCAAAGACGGTTAATACTGAACCCTGAGAGTAGGTAGTTGGGAAAAGTGATCCCCTAAATTCCTTATCTCTCACTGGCAAAATCGAGTTTCTGGCTGGAATTGTTGGAAATTTCTGAGTAAGTTTTTATACGGAGAAATTTACCCGGATCAATTCCCCCATCAAGAATCAATAATCAACAAAAATCTAGATGTGACACTTTGGCGGCGAAATGGAGGTCAGAAAAAGGAAAAATTCCTTGAGGACAGCACAGAAGAAACCATTGAATAACATTTTCAATCTTTCTCGGTTTTCACCCCAAGTGCGTCAACTGATGAATTGGATGGTAACGGCGGGTTCTGTCCTCATCTGCGTGATGGCTTTACCAACACGGTTACCAGGGATGGAATTGCTGGGAATCGCCCCCAATTGGTTGTTAATTTGGGTGGTTGCTTGGAGTATCAAACGCACAGCGTTTCAGGGGGCGATGGCAGGGTTAGCATTGGGTTTGATTCAAGATGGGATGACCGCTCCTGAACCGACTCATGTCCTCAGTCTAGTATTAGTGGGCATTTTAACCGCTCGAATGCAGAAGCAGCGATATATTCAGGAAGATTTTATTTCAGTGGCATTAATTGTATTTGGTATGGCGGTTGTCGCCGAGACGGTGACGGCTATTCAGTATAGTTTTATCGGCGATCGCACGTTGACGGAAATTTGGATGGATCACCAGCGCATTGCCCTATCCTCGGCGATTCTCAGTAGTTTGTGGGCACCTGTGGTTTACTATCCCCTCAGTCGCTGGTGGGAACAGATGCACTTACTTGAACAGTCGTGAAATGACTTATGAGATCAAGTTCGGAGCCCGACAAATCATGAATGACAAATGATTATTTTTTTTGTTTAATCTTGTCTAAAAGATAATCAGCCGCCGCCAGCAGGTCATAGCAAGTATGATTAGGCTGGAATTGCTGGAGATAACGGTAGGAACGAATCCCGCAAGTAAGCGCAACGGTGGGAATGGAAACCCCTTGGGCGGCGAGGAGATCGGCTTCAGTATCGCCAATCATCCAAACGGATTGCGGATTAAGAGAAAAAAAATCTTGTTCGGTGAGGGCTTGGGCTAAAAGTTGCTGTTTAACTTGAGCATTATTTCGATAGGCGGCTTGATGATCGTAGGTTCCATAAATACCGCTAAACAGACGGGTCAAGCCATAATTTCTCAAAATTTGCTCAGCTTGTTTCTGACAGCGTAAGGTCACCAGTATTAATCGAATACCATGGGAGTGCAGCGTAGCTAACGCCCAATGCACCCCAGGTTGTAGTTTATCAAGATGCAACAGCAAGGGCTGATTGACAATTTCCAGCACTCGTGCTAGGAAAAATTTAAGGGGTTCCCCCTGTAAACCCGATCGCAAAGCAATTTCTTCATCCGCGACCCGGTCTTGTTTCATCTGCCAAAACTGCTGTTTCTCAAGCTGTTGAATGGGTAATGTGATTCCTTTGGCTTGATAGGCAGATTGAGTATCAGCCAGCGCTAGCTTGTAGGTGGTGTAATAGCGCTTAGAGACATCGACAATCGGTCCGTCGAAGTCGCAGAAAACCGTCAGTGGCGCTACAGAGGGGCTATTTCTGTCAGAGCGATCGCACCGCGATGATTGCCAGTCGTAGGCAGCAACACCACTCATAAAACTTTACTTAGTTAAGCTTTTTTTGAAACATTTTTTTACATTTTAGCAGTTTCGATAGGAGTTTTAATAGTTCGTCGAGGAATATACCCCAGCATCCTTACATGATAAGCGATGGTGCAGGCTCCCTCGTGATTTATCCGAGGGATGAAACCGAGCAAGGCGTTTAGCAAGTGCAACTTTAGTTGCGAGTCTAGTACAATTCTCAAATTTACGCTATAATTGGTAGCGTAATCAAAAAAATGACCATGATAGTCTTTGAGTTCAAAATCAAAGCTAAACCTGCTCAATACGCAGCTATTGATGAGGCAATTCAGACAGCGCAGTTTGTCCGAAATAAATGCTTGCGGTACTGGATGGATAACAAAGGTATCGATAAGTATGACCTCAGCAAATATTGCCGTGTGTTGGCGAAAGAGTTTGGCTTTGCGGCGGAACTCAATTCTCAAGCGCGTCAAGCATCGGCTGATCGTGCTTGGAGTGCTATTAGTCGCTTCTACGAAAATTGTCGAAAAAAGGTTAAAGGTAAAAAGGGTTTTCCCAAGTTCAAGAAAAACAGCCGTTCGGTTGAGTACAAAACATCAGGATGGAAGCTATCGGAGAATCGGAAAGCCATAACTTTCACCGGCAAAAAAGTAATAGGGCGACTAAAACTGAAAGGCACTTATGACCTAAACTTCTACTCTATTGACCAAATCAAGCGAGTCAGGTTGGTTAGACGTGCCGATGGCTATTATGCACAATTTGCGGTTAAGGCTGATGTGCGGGTTGAAACTAAGCCTACTGGGAAAACCATTGGGTTAGACCTAGGGATTAAATACTTTCTAGCTGATTCTAATGGCAACACTGAGGAGTCTCCAAAGTTTTACCGCAAATCGGAAAGGCAACTTAATCGAGCTAATCGCAAGAAGTCTAAGAAATACCAAAAAGGAGCAAAACCCCAATCTAAAAATTATCATAAGGCAAGAAAACGATATGCCCGGAAGCATTTAAGAGTAAGTAGGCAGCGAAAAGAATACTGCAAGCGAGTTGCATATTCCGTTATCCAATCTAACGATTTGGTAGCATACGAAGACTTGAATGTCAAAGGGTTGGTAAGAAATCGTCACTTGTCTAAGTCTATTTCTGACGCTGGCTGGTCTACGTTTCGGCAATGGCTAGAATACTTCGGACATAAATACGCAAAGGTGACGGTGGCAGTTCCTCCGCACTACACCTCTCAAGATTGTCCAAAGTGTCACTATCGAGTCAAAAAATCTCTATCTCAACGAACCCATGTTTGTGGAAACTGTGGATACATTGAAGACAGGGATATCGCAGCCAGTCTAAACATCCTTCAAAAAGGATTGAGTACGGCAGGGCATGCCGGAAACTACGCTTGGGGAGACCTGCCCTCTTGGGCGATTGGAGCAATCCTGTCGTCTAACGGCGGATCGGAGAACCAAGAATCCCTGCGTCTTTAGACCGGGGAGTGTCAAATGGCTGTAGCGAGATATGAGCTACTGTATCAATCCCAGGTGTCCTGAACCCAGTGATCCAGGTAACCTCAACAATCGAATTTGTCGTAATTGTGGTTCATCGTTGTTAATCCAAGGGCGCTATCAGGTGATGCGTCTCCTTAGTGATACCAGTGGATTCGGTATGGTGTATGAAGCCTACCAAGGAGCTATTCCAAAAATATTAAAAGTCCTCAAACCTAAGCACAATAAGAATCCTAAGGTTATCGAATTATTTCAACAAGAAGCCGCCGTATTAAGTCAGCTTGATCATCCCGGTATTCCTCAAGTTGAGTCCGATGGGTATTTTCAGTTTATTCCTCAAGCTGGGGAACCTCTGCACTGCATCATCATGGAAAAAATTGATGGACTGAATTTAAAGCAGTGGATGCGACAACAGGGGAATTATCCTATTTCTGAATCACAGGCACTGAATTGGTTAAAACAACTGGTTGAAATTTTACATCTAGTTCATCAAAAAAACTATTTCCATCGAGATATTAAACCCGACAATATTATGCTGCGCCCCACGGGTAAATTGGTGTTAATTGATTTCGGTACAGCTAGAGAATTGACCTATACCTACTTAGCGGAAGTAGGTGGTGCGGGGAATGTTACCAAAATTAGTTCTGCGGGTTACACGCCACCCGAACAAGAAAAGGGTCATGCGGTTCCCCAGTCCGATTTCTATGCCTTGGGTCGAACATTTGTCTATTTATTAACCGCAAAATCGGTAACTGATCCGAGTATGTATGATCCGTTAACCGATTGCTGTAATTGGCGCGAGCAGGTTTCTCTACTCTCAACACCATTAGCCGACCTAATTGACAAGCTGATGGCGCCGACAGCAGCGACTCGACATAAGACGACTCAGGAAATTATGGATGAATTAGCTAATATTTCATCTTCGTCTATTGCCTCTCCCATATCTTCATCTTTACAATTACCCAGTCACACAAGGATACAAGCAGCAACCTTGCCACAAGAAGAATCGGCAATAATGTCTCAACGCCAAGGTTTAATCTCTCAAAACAAATGGGTTTGGCTGGGAACCTTGGCGTTAGTCTTTGGCATTTTCATCTATCAGTTTATAAAAATTGATACTCAATTTCCGGCTGAAATTGCTGCCTATCAAGCGATCGAACTTGTGCAAACAATCAATGCCAATGCCAGTTATATTAATTACCTAATCATCAGTCCGGATGGAGAGACATTAGTGAGTGGGAATGCGGATAAAACAATCCGGTTATGGCAGCTTAAATCGGGTCAGGAAATTCGCCAAATCACAGGTTATGCTAAACCCATTAATTATTTCGCGATTAATTCAGACTGGGATAAAATTGTCACCGGAAGTGGGGAGAAGAGCATTCAGGTTTGGGATTTCGCTACTCAGGAAAAAATTCAAACCCTGACGGGACATTCTAGCTTTGTCAATTATTTGGTAATTAGTCCGGATGGGAAAACGTTAGTTAGTGGGAGTGCGGATAAGACGATTAAATTTTGGGATTTAGCCACAGGACAAGAAATTCGCACGCTGACGGGACATTCGAGTTCCGTGAACTACCTGGTAATTAGCCCAGATGGGAAAACATTAGTTAGTGGGAGTGCGGATAAGACGATTAAATTTTGGGATTTAGCCACAGGACAAGAAATTCGCACGCTGACGGG
>NZ_JBKHUP010000069.1:0-45012 GCF_046565525.1 Coleofasciculus sp.
ATGCTTCTTAAACCGCTACCGCGTGTTCCTCCCTGGTCTAAAGACACAGGGTTTCCCACAACGAAGGATTTTTATGATAAATGACAAATAAAGACATTATTGAAATCCTCAAACAGGACTATCAACGCTTTCCTGTTGACCAAACCTACAGCATCTACGCCAACGATGTCTTTTTCAAAGACCCCCTCAACAAGTTCCGGGGACTTAATCGCTACAAACAAATGATTGGATTTATCCAAACCTGGTTCATCAACCCCCAACTTGACCTGCATGACATTTCTCAATCCGGCGATACCATCAAAACGCGCTGGACTCTAAGCTGGACAACACCCCTCCCCTGGAAACCGCGAATTTCTATACCCGGTTGGAGCGAATTACGTCTAAATGCAGATGGACTAATTTCCTCCCATATCGATTATTGGGATATCCCCCGTTTTGATGTTCTCAAGCAACTGTTTCGGTGAAAACCCGATACAGTAAATAAATGTAAAGGTTTCTCAGGTGAGCGGAATTATCTATGCGAGTAATTTTAATGACAGGCAAAGGCGGAGTCGGTAAAACCTCCGTAGCCGCCGCAACAGGTCTGCGTTGTGCCGAATTGGGTTATAAAACCTTAGTGCTGAGTACAGATCCAGCCCATTCTCTCGCCGATAGTTTCGACATGGAACTCAGTCACGAACCCCGACTCGTCCGTCCTCACCTCTGGGGGGCGGAGTTGGATGCGCTGATGGAATTAGAAGGGAACTGGGGTGCGGTGAAGCGCTATATTACCCAGGTACTGCAAGCACGGGGACTCGAAGGAGTTCAGGCTGAAGAGTTAGCCATTCTTCCGGGAATGGATGAAATTTTCGGTCTGGTGCGGATGAAGCGTCACTACGACGAAGGCGAGTATGACGTGCTAATTATCGATTCAGCACCCACGGGAACCGCCCTACGACTCCTCAGCTTACCGGAAGTCGGGGGTTGGTATATGCGCCGCTTCTATAAACCCCTGCAAAAAATGTCCGTGGCGTTGAGACCTCTGGTTGAACCTATATTCAAACCCATCGCGGGATTTTCTTTACCCGATAATGAGGTGATGGACGCTCCCTATGAATTCTACGAGCAAATTGAACAGCTCGAAAAAGTCCTCACCGATAATACCAAAACCTCAGTCCGTTTAGTCACCAATCCCGAAAAAATGGTGATTAAGGAATCCCTCCGCGCCCACGCCTACTTAAGTTTGTACAATGTTTCTACAGATTTAGTCGTCGCCAATCGGATTATCCCCGACGAAGTGACTGATCCGTTCTTCCAACATTGGAAAGAACATCAACAAGAGTATCGCCAGGAAATCCACCAAAATTTCAGTCCGCTTCCGGTTAAAGAAGTTCCCCTGTTTGCGGAAGAGATGTGCGGACTTGAGGCGCTAGAACGACTCAAGCAAATCTTATATGGCGAAGAAGACCCAACTCAGGTTTACTACCAGGAAAACACAATTCGGGTTGTCCAAAATCAAAACGAATATAGCTTAGAACTGTATCTACCCGGTGTGCCGAAAGACCATATCCAATTGAACAAAACTGGAGATGAGCTAAATATACGCATTGGCAATCACCGCCGCAATCTCGTCCTCCCCCAAGCCTTAGCCGCGCTAAAACCCGCTGGCGCCAAGATTGAGGACGATTATCTCAAGATTCGCTTTGCTGCGGATACGGCGAAGGTTTAGAGATAAGGGATGGGGATACTCCGGGTGCATGTAGAGACTTAGCATTCTACGTCTGGGAGCAGGGGAGAGAGTAATTCACGCACCAGGTTCCCTCGAAGGTCGTGAAGGGTCAAAACTCAAAAATCAAAACTACTTTCCTCTCCCTGATTGTTCCGAATGTCAACTATCCCCTGTGAAGAATTTTAAAGGTTGGTTGGTGTTTCTGGAGCAATAACTTCAGTGTCGCCTTTAATTCGAGCCTGCTGCTCAGTAATCAAATCGCTGACTTGAGTAATTTCGATACCCATGCGATCGCATGCTTTCTTGAGTTCTGCTGTAAAGGTTGGAATATCGTCTCCATAGCCACAAAGTTTCGCTGCTGTTTCCGGTCCCTGCTTGGCGTTTGCTTTAGCACAATCAACTAAATCAGTGCCTTTGAGCGGAGTTGAAGCTGCCATACTGTAACCTGTCCTTTTTTTCTTTAATCCTCACTCTCAACCTAGTTAAAACGTTGCGAGTACACATCTATCAATAGATGGAAATTTAACTTTTGACAAAGGACAAAGGACAAATGACAAGATTCATTCAGATCCCCAACTTCTTGAAGAAGTCAGGGATCTAATTAATTGGCTCACACGGGAACAGCTAACGATGGTTTAAGGGCTTCTTTGAGCAATTCAGCTTTATCCGTATGTTCCCAAGGTAAATCCAAATTAGGACGTCCAAAATGACCGTAAGCGGCGACATCTTGATAGAAGCGACCGCCTTGTAATCGCGGGAGTTCCAGCAAATTAAAGGCTTGAATAATCCCTGCTGGACGCAGTTCAAAATGCTGTTTCACCAGGTCTAGCAATTTTTCTTCTTCAACTTTACCCGTGCCAAAGGTTTCCACCATAATACTTACGGGTCGGGCAACACCAATGGCATAACTGAGCTGAACTTCGCACTTTTCTGCTAAACCTGCTGCCACAATATTTTTGGCAACATAGCGACAAGCATAGGCGGCAGAACGGTCTACCTTGGTGGGGTCTTTGCCCGAAAATGCCCCACCGCCGTGACGGGAATAGCCACCGTAGGTATCAATAATGATTTTACGCCCCGTGAGACCTGAATCTCCTTGAGGTCCACCAATTACAAATTTTCCTGTGGGGTTGACTAAGAAACGGGTGTGATTATCCGGCTTAATCTCAATATCTCCAAAGGACGGTTCTACCACGGCTGACCACAGGTCGTCTTTTATTTTGGCTTGGACAGCAGCGGCATCGGTAATCTCGCCAATGGTGGCGGTGTGTTGGGTTGAGATTAAGATGGTATCAATGCCGATGGGTTTGCCATCTTCGTAGAGTACTGTAACTTGGGTTTTGCCATCGGGACGCAGGTAAGGCAACTGTCCTGACTTACGGACGGCGGTTAACTGCCGTGACAAGCGATGTGCCAGACTAATGGGCATGGGCATGAGTTCTGGGGTTTCGTTGCAGGCAAAACCAAACATCAACCCTTGATCCCCTGCACCAATAGCATCGAGTTCATCGTTACTCAACTGGTCTCGCGTTTCCTGGGCGGTGGTGACACCTTGAGAAATATCTGGAGATTGTTCATCCAGGGCGACTAATACAGAACAGCTATTGGCGCAGAAGCCGTTATCGGCGTCGGTATAGCCAATTTCAGCAATTTTTTTGCGGGCTATATCAACGTAATTGACATTGGCTTTGGAGGTAATTTCACCCGTAATCAATACCAATCCTGTATTAACCACTACTTCTGCAGCAACACGGCTGCGGTTGTCTTGGGTGAGTAGAGCATCTAAGATCGTATCGGAAATCTGATCGCAGATTTTATCGGGATGACCTTCTGTAACTGATTCGGACGTGAATAGGTAGCGACGAGGCAATGGACTAATCTCCTTAATAAACGGCTGCTTATGGATTAAGGGTTTAAGATGGTGCCTGAGGGTTGTAGCTTGTTATCATACACGATATATCGAGGGGATTGCCCACGGCTCACAGAAATTTAACAGAATGTGCGGAATTCTCCATCCAGATTAGATTAAGTCAGGGAGAGTTTTCTATGGAGGCTGGACTTGAGACAGGATAAGCGCGATCGCGTCCTGGATGGCTTGCCCGCTCAAAGACATAAAAGCCGCTTGATCCGCCGTTTTTTCCCATGCCAATAACTGAGTTTGAAATAGAGGATCGCGTTTCGCCCGCCTGAGCATGGCTTGACGAATGATTTTTTGCACAATATCTTGGGTGGGAATATTCTGTTGACGTAAAAAATCCAACAGTCGCTGTATACCTTCGACGCATTTGTCAGGGGGTTGGGATAGAATAATTTGTTGGATTTGATGAATAACCTCCTTATAGATACGGCGGCGATTATTGACTAAAACTTGAGTCGGGTTGGGTGATGTAGAAGAATTTAACGATGATTTCACCGGGGAGTCTCCAGACTTGTCTATCTCTAGCAATTGCCAAATTGTTCGACGGTGATAGGCAAAACGCTGGTACATTTGGGGATAGAGTTGCAGGATGCGTTGACTCACCGCTTGGGGATTGACTCCTGTTTTTGCCGATAGGTGAAGGATATAGTGATCGATTTTTTTACTCAAGCTTTTGAGTGACAGTTTTAGGTCAGGATATTCCTGTTCAACTTGGGCGAGGGTAAATACCAGTACCTCTCTATTTGGCATCTCCGAGAAAGGAACTTCGATTAAAAACAAATCAGTCATTTTCTCTTGAGTCAGTTGTCCCGGTATCAAGTCACCTGTAGGCGGATAGCGTTTGTTCGCTGTTTTCGTTGCCCAATTAAACTGAGTAAATAGATAGCGACAATTCACGTTTGTCAAATCCACCTCTTCTAAATGCCAGTTGTGGATACAGCATCCGGTGAGTTGGGCTTGCTCAAGTTGGGGGCGAATTAAATAGCTGCCGATCAAATAGGCATCGGTCAAATTTGCCTCGGTTAAAATCGTTTCCTTTAAATAAGCTCCACTTAAATCCGCCTGTCGTAAATCTGCCCCTTGCAGATTAGCCGCCGTCAAATTCGTCTGTAAACAATAGACATTTTGTAGAACCGTGCGTCGCAAATTAGCGCCAACTAAGCTAGCTTTAAGTAAATACGCCCCCATAAGATTTGCCCGACTCAAGTTTACGCGATCGCCTGTGACTTCACTGAGATCTGCATCGGTTAAAATGGCTCGATACAACTCTGCCTGAGTCAGATTGGCACAGCGCAAACAAGCTTGACGTAAGTTAGCTTCGGTTAATATCGCACCGACTAATATCGCGTCTCGTAAATTGGCTCTTTCGAGTAAGGCTTCCCGGAGGTTGGCTGTGGTGAGATTGGCAGCAATAAGACTGGCGTGACAGAGATTAGCCGCCATTAACTGCGTGCTGATTAGCTGGGTTTTATCCAGGGTAGCCCCGGTGAGATTACTATAATTCAACTGAGCTGCCTGGAGATTTGCACCACTCAAGTTACAGTAGGAGGCTTGTACCCAACTTAAATTGGCTTGGCAAAGACGGGCTGAGTGCAAATCCACCTTGCTGAGATTGGCACGGGTCAAGATTGCTTGGTTACAATTACTATGCTTGAGGATTGCGTTATGTAAATCTGCCTGATGCAGACAAGCGCCACTGAGATTTGCATAGTCAAGAGACGCCCAACTGAGGTTGGCGTTCGTCAGGTTAGCCCCGCTCAAGTTAATCGTCCGCAAATCTGCTCCCTTCAGGTTAACACCACTCAGGTCAACCTGGGCAAAATCACGGTCTCCTTGTCGGTAACGAGTGAGAAAGTTCTGGACTTGCATTATTTCCAGTTTTGCATTTAAGGGGATTGGGGAAGTTTTGACCCCACGGGCTTGCTAGTCGGATAGAGTTTGTAGGGGCAGGTTTCACTACTATCTTTTCTGTTTCACAACAGATGTGACTAAACCCGCCCTGAGCGAGTTTTGACCCTTTGCTTCCCTATCTCCGTCTCTTTTATTTTCCCCGTCTCCCCTGCTACTCTGCTCATAGACACACCATGGCACGTCTCTACATGCTTTCAGCTTCAGTTGACACCAATGACTGCTATACGTCCCTACTTTTATAAATTATGTTGATTTTTCTACCTCACAGGGGAACCTTATGTATGAAGCGTAACACTATGGGTTAGCTTAGATACAGTAATTTTGTCTATTTCTAGATGAGCAACTGCAAAAGGGTGAGACGGCGTTTCCAGTTTCATTGACACTGAAAAATTCAATTTTTTCTAGTGTCTCAATGTGAAAAACCTTGATGGGGAATGGGAAGGAAATGCTGCTGAAAACAGATTATCATGAAAGTTTGGGCTTATTTCTCAGTTGTCATTTAGCCGAACTCCACCACGGGAAACTGTCGGTACAGGGCTTGTCGGAATCTTGCGATCGCTATATCATCTTGGACTTTGGACAAAAAAGTATATTAGCGTAATTTCTACGCAAATATATTCTCCAATTAATTGGCAGGAATTTATTGGAGAATGACCGAAAATTTTTACTCGTCTTTGACTCCCTCATTTTCCGAAGAGAGATCCGTTTCAGTTTCTCCCCAGAAACAAACATTCAAGTAACTTTCCTGGAGAGAATTGATAACTCTTTCCAATTCGTCGATAAGTGCTCTTCTTGTTACTTTATCCACCGCATCAATATGAGCCTCACTTCCCGCTTTACCTAAATATAAATATTTGCTTTTTTTATTATCATTAGCCCTAGGAAAAATTGGTTCAGCAGCTTGTAGTTTATAATACCAGTAGATCTGAAGTCCATCATGAGGAGAATTGGTTCCAATTGACCTTGTTAGCTTATGTAAACTTGTGGAGGGCGAGGAAATTAGCTACGGTTTTACCCCGTCCTTGGGAGAATTATTTGACTCAAACTGAATCGCTCAAAGTTACACCCAGCTTAGTTCAACGAGACTTCTACCGAATTATTTCGACTTTGGGTACTCCGGCTCAATCTCCCAAACGTCGAGGTTATTCTCCCGGACGGATTAAAGGTGAAAATATTGAGCCGAGAACCCGCCATCAAGTTATCAAGAAACAACCACTTTGTAAAAACAAAAAGAGTAAAGTCTTCTAAGCTTTACCCTGTAACCCTCACTCCGTAGACATTTCTGAGCTTTTTTGGGAGCTGAGATAGAGGAGCTATTGTCTCTCCTTTTATTTGCGTAAACTTTACGCAAATTATTTTTTTGTCCAAAGTCCAATTCTACAATGGGACGCAATAACCCACTCATAAACACTTCAGCCAGATGAATCTGCCCCGATTCTGGTAGCATGGTTTGCTGAATCAGACGCACCACTGGCAAGGTTACCGGAATCGCCGCCATTAACCCAGCCAAGCGTCGGGCGGTGGGAGACGCCGTTGCCCGAAAGTGCTGGACTAACTCTGATGCTGAATGTGAGGAGATTGTCTGTTCCATCTCCTCTGCCATCGCCTCCATTAACGCCGGATCAAATAACACTCCCGGCATCCGCGTTCCCCCTGTACCCGCCACCAGACGCGCCCACTGTGCCAAGGGTTCAGGCTCCAGTGTTACCACAGGTAATGGTAATGCTGTGGCTAAATTCACCTCCAGCCAAGGGGGTATCTCTTCAATTACCAGTTGGGAATTAGGAACCCCCGGTGCAAACGCCCCCAGTTGCACGGAAATCCCTGCACCTAAACCACTGCGTCTCCAATAGGGTTCGGGTAATAACTGAAGCACTGACACGGGATTCTGATTTGCCCACCGACGCAATAGAGTCTGGATGTTGCCTAAACGCCACATATCAGATACACAGTCGCTAACCAGGAGAATTAACCGCCGCCCTGAGGGATCAATCAATTCCTTGGGGTTGCGGGGGCGTTGTTTGAGTGCGGCTGAACCCTGTCCCGGCAAGAGGTACAATGACTCATTAGCATTGGCATTTAAGCGCCAAGTGCGAACATCGCGAAAGGCACCCTGGCGTTCGAGCAGCGTTTGCAATTCTGCAATCGTTTCTTGCCAAATCGGGAGGGAACTCGATTCCTCGATAACCAGTGCTAAATCTAACCAGCGTTCGGGTGCAGGTTCTAGCACCGGAATCCAGATATTTTTTTCGGCAATTTGTCGGGCTGTGGCTTCTTCATCCAGGATGGTTTCAGTACGAGATGGAACTTTCCGCATCAGGGGACGAATTGCCCGGGCAATGGCTAAAGGATTCCGCAGGGCGGGCGCGGCTGGTGTTTCAAAGGGAAGGAGTTGAGACGGTGGGGGAGAATCCGGCTGAGGGGATGGAGAAGAAGGTAATGGGGAAGAATCCGCCTGGGAGATAGGAGGAGGTGGAGTAGAGGGATAGAGTTCTGCGTAGGGTTCGCTAGCCGTAACTGTTGGTGGATTTAGAGTTATCGGCGGCGTTTCTGGGGAGAAGTGTTCAGGTATTGATTGTTCAGATAAGGGCGTTTTCGAGATAGATGGAGACTCGGATATAGATTCAGTTTCCCCCATTTGCAGCGCCAACCAAAAAATATCGGCAATCTCTTCTGCCGTAAGTTCCAAGCCTACCTGATTGAGAAGTGCGATCGCCTGTTGAATCATAGGCACATTGTACAGCAGGTTTTCTCTAGACTTCTCTCTTTCCTTCTGCTTTATTTGACTTAAGCTACAATTCCTCTCAAACAAACCAACAACCTAGTACAAAACTTCATCCCTTATCCTTTCCGTTATAATGTTTCAAACAATTCAAGCCAGAGATGTCACGCTAGAACAATTAGAAACCCACTTCCAGCTTCAGCGAGTTGACGATGAACAGTTTTTCCCGGAGTGGCAATCCGACTTACCCGAACTCACCGACTGGCAAAAACAACTCCTCGAACAAGTCCGCGCTGGCTATTTCAATTTACTCAAACAACCACCCCTGCTAGAAAAACCCATTAATCTGGCAGTTGTCTCCCCCTTATTATTTATCGGACAATTTTATTTAGCGCCTTTGAATTTAAGAGCCGAGAGCAGTGTTCAAATCTCAACCCCAGATGAAGAACGAGGAATTCTCGTCAAAGGGAACCTCGACACCTTAGTTTTGAAAGACAAACTTTGGGTGATGGTGATTGAATCAAAACAAGCTCATTTCTCCGTCGAAGCTGGATTAGCCCAAATTCTTGCCTATATGCTAGCCAATCCCAATTCAGAGCAACCTAGCTTCGGTATGATTACGAATGGGGGGAGTTTCCTGTTCCTCAAATTAGTCAAAGCCGCTACCCCTATGTATGCCATGTCTGATTTGTTTGGAATTGGCAATCGCCAAAATGGTTTGGGTGATGTCCTGAGAATCTTAAAAAAACTCATTCATCTATCAATCTCTGCAAATGTGAGATAAATAAAGTCAGAATTGTAGGGGCGCACCGACGTGCGCCCTTTCTCTAACGTGTGTCCTTTCTCCAACCTGCGCTCTTTCTGCAACAAGGTTTTTAAGGTGAATGGTACTGAATTAAGGTTTAAGGTTGGTGGGCAATGCCCACCCTACGATAAAGGATTTCGGTGATCCAACAAATGCAAATTTTCAGTGCCATTGTTTTCAAGGTGTAGAATAGTGAATCGTCGGTGGGACGCGCTCTGGATCTTCCCACATTAGGGAAAGATGAGAGCCAATATGCAGTCCCCGCAGGTGGGGATGAGACGAAAAAGCCGCCGCACGTTTTCCTTGTATCATGGTTGGAAGTTCAGAGATACAACACTCTAATAATTGATTTAATTCTTTAGCACAATTTAAATGGGCTAAATTACACCGCACCCAGATCGCTAAAGGTATCGCTGTGCCTAAAATCACATTAAAAACGCTTTCTTTTCCCATCGGTTGAGGAACCTTGGCTAGAGTACAGCCAAGGATATCGTCTTTTCTTAACTCAACATAGAGTTGATTCCAAGCACAATCTCCTGAAGCAACAAGTTTAGAGGAAGGGTAATGGTTGAGGCGCTTGAGTCGCTGCCATTTTTTCTTTTTGAGACAATAATTTGATGAAAGTCGCTCCTCAGAACGCACGACAACGCTACATTCAACGCCAAGGGGAATTAACAAATCCTCACTGATCTCAATTTCCCACCGATCAACCTCATGATTTAGTAACTGGCGAGGTAAGAAAAATTCAAAGGTTAAGTCACTTATCGCACATTTCTGGCTACTTTGAATCAGAATCTCTTTCAGTAACTGGGGAATCTGAGTTAAGGGAAAGGGTTCAGCTTCAGCGTTGGCTAGGGAAATGGGTTCGTAGTCATAGTTGCTTCCACTCAGACTAGATGGGTTAGGAATCGCTAACCAAGCTTTGATAAAATAACAATTCTTTTGTTGCTGGCTGGGCTGAATCCATACCATGAGATAGAATTGTTCTGGCTTGGTTTCCGGTTGAATTTGCGTCAATAATTGGGCAACATCATCAACGTTTTGCTTCAGCCAATCCTGTAACTGTTGCTGTAAATGCGGAGATATCTGAGCATCGGCACTTAGATGTGCCACAAACAGATCAATGCGCTTGTACCCACTATCAGCAGGAGGCATATCAGCTAAATCAGCCAACAGTTGTTCTATAGTGGTGGGAATGGCTGGACGAAAATCACTCCAACTGGAAGGGCGAGATGCTAGGTAAGCTGCCTTGATCCGTTGGGTTGTTGGCGGATCAACGGAGGCTAAAATAGCCATAAGGCGCTGGGTTTGAGTTCCTGTCTCTCCCTGTTTTAGCTGGTTGATCTCCTGCTCAATGTAGTCAATTTGGTTCGCGATCGCATGAAGTTGTCGTTTCAGGTTATTCTGTTCTTGGAGATTAGATTCGCGCCGCTTCTTTTGGTCAATCTGTTTGTAATCTGCCTCTAGCTTTTGCAAGTCATCCTCAAGGCTTTCAATTCTCAGTTTTGTAACTCTCGACAGTTTTTTGCTGGGCTTGTGTGACGTTGGAGTGGGTACAAAACCCCCCGATTCCCGGAGAACCGACCAAGTTTGACTCAGTACCTTTGTCGGAATCATAAACGCCGCCTTAACCCCCTCCCGTTGTCGTTCCGCCGCCACCGCCATCCCCACAACTCCCGACAAGGTTTCATCCCACACAGGCGCACCACTAAACCCCGGTTCTACCCGATAACCGGGAACATTAACCGCTTCCATCTGTATCCAACCATTGCCTAATTCCCCCCGCAGTACCCCCGTCGCCCAAACACCCTCATTATGTCCACTGGGAAAGCCAAACACCCGCACTGGATGTTGCCAAACATCGTCTGCTGTCACTAACCGCCCCCCAAAAATTGTGCCAGTGGAGAAATGTTGATTACTATTAAGTCTGGGAAGTACAACTAGGTAATGCCATGACAATAACCATTTCCCCAGACCAAATCGATCGGATTGTGAGCAATCGACACCATGATCCGTTTGAAATACTTGGGTCTCATCCCATTGAACGGGATGGTAAAACAAGCTGGGTTGTAAGGGCTTACCTGCCTAAAGCAGACGCAGCTTGGGTGATTCGTCCTACGGAACGGGAAGAATACCCGATGCAAGCAGTTAGTCATCCTCATCTTTTTGAATGTGAGATTGATATACCAGAGTTAGCCAACTACCAACTGCGGATTAAAGAAGGCGAGCATGAACGGGTGATCTATGACCCCTATGCCTTTCGCTCTCCGCGTTTGACTGATTTTGATATTCACCTATTTGCCGAAGGAAATCATCATCGCATTTACGAAAAATTGGGCGCTCACCCCACTGAATTTAAGGGCGTCCAAGGGGTTCACTTTGCCGTTTGGGCACCGAACGCCCGCAATGTCTCAGTTATTGGTGATTTCAATAACTGGGATGGACGAGAACATCAGATGCGCCAAACTGGTAACGGAATTTGGCAACTGTTTATCCCGGAAATTGGCATTGGGGAACATTATAAGTACGAAGTGAAAAATGACGTTGGACATATCTATCACAAGTCCGACCCCTACGGCTTTGAGCAAGAAATTAGACCCCAAACCGCGTCAATTGTCAATAGCCTAGACTACACTTGGCATGACGAAGACTGGCTAGAACGGCGTCGCCAGAATGACCCCCAAGAACAACCCATTTCCGTTTATGAGGTTCACTTGGGTTCATGGTTGCATGATAGTGCAGAGAATCCACCCCAACTACCGGATGGGGAAACTCGACCCGTGGTGAAAGTCTCCCAGAAACCCGAGGGACGCTTCCTCACCTATCGGGAATTAGCCGAACGACTGATTCCCTACGTCAAAGAACTGGGATTCACTCACGTCGAACTCCTCCCCGTTGCCGAACACCCTTATGATGGGTCTTGGGGTTATCAGGTTGCCGGATACTACACCTGCACCTCCCGTTATGGGACTCCCCAAGATTTGATGTATTTCATCGACCAATGTCACCAAAATAATATTGGTGTGATTGTGGATTGGGTTCCCGGTCATTTTCCCAAAGACAGGCATGGTTTAGCCTTCTTTGATGGCACTCACCTTTACGAACACGCTGATCCGCGCAAGGGTGAACACAAAGAATGGGGTACATTAGTCTTCAACTACGCCCGTAACGAAGTTCGCAACTTTCTGGTTGCCAATGCCCTATTCTGGTTTGACCGATATCATATTGATGGGATTCGCGTGGATGCCGTGGCGTCTATGCTATACCTGGACTACGATCGCAAACCCGGTGAATGGGTACCCAATCAGTACGGTGGTAACGAAAACCTAGAAGCCGCCGACTTTTTGCGCTATCTGAATTATCAGATATTCGGCTACTATCCCGGCATCCTCTCCATTGCCGAAGAATCCACCGCTTGGCCCCTCGTCTCTCGTCCTACCTATTTGGGAGGCTTAGGCTTCAGCTTCAAGTGGAACATGGGTTGGATGCACGATATGTTGGATTATTTTGCCAAAGACCCCCTGTATCGTCGCTACCACCAAAATAGCGTCACGTTCAGCATCATGTACGCCTTCAGCGAAAACTTCATGCTGGCGCTATCCCATGATGAAGTCGTACATGGAAAAGGCAATCTGCTGAGTAAAATGCCCGGAGATGACTGGCAAAAATTTGCCAATCTCCGCTGTTTATATGCCTACATGTACACCCATCCCGGCAAGAAAACCCTATTTATGGGTATGGAATTCGGGCAACGGAATGAGTGGAACGCTTGGGCAGATTTAGATTGGGGGGCGTTGCAACATGCACTCCACCAACAACTGAAGCGGTTTATGGCGGATTTGAATCAACTGTATAAAAGTGAACCCGCCCTCTATACCCAAGACTTTTCTCATGAAGGGTTTGAATGGATTGACTGTAACGATGCTGAAAATAGTATCGTCTCGTTTATTCGTAAAGCCAAAGACTCGGATGACTTTATCGTCACCGTCTGTAACTTTACCCCTCAACCCCATCCCCACTATTGGATTGGTGTCCCCGAACCCGGTTTCTATGCTGAAGTATTGAACAGTGACGCTGGAGATTACGGCGGTAGCAATATGGGGAATATGGGCGGGCGCTGGACAGGTGAATGGTCTCATCCGAGATGGTCTCATTACATTGATTTGTGCCTACCCCCCTTAGGGGTTTTAGTCCTGAAATTAGACCGGAATAAGTAGGTAGGAACAATCAAAGTTAACGGAGGGGTTTGTCATTTGTCATTTGTCATACTCGCTTTCATCGAGAAGCAAGCTACGTAAGAGTTGAAGTAGGCGGTGGGCGCACAGCCATGCGTCCCTACCCCCAAAACCCTCTGCGCCCCTCTGCGCTTTTCCTCTGCGTCCCTCTGCGTTAAAAAATTATGCCACCGCTTACCGGACAAAACTTTTTTGTTGATTACTGACCAGAGAAACATGACAAAAACCGCAACCAAAAGAACACCCATCACATTAATCGCAGACGAAACCCAAAAACTCCTCGATTGGGCTGACCAAATTCAGCAATCTGATGAAACAATCTTCAACAAAGCCAAAATCATAGCCACCCGTCTCGGTGCCCATTATCGTGCCGATGGACTCACAGAAATTGGCTTCTGGACACCCGAACTCGCCGCAGATATGTTCCAACCCAAGAACATTTATCTAGAAGTTCTCACTCCTCTTGACAAAATTGACCCCACCTTACCTAACCAAAAGGTAAAAGTTCATCGGGAACACCTGCAACTGGAAAAACAAGGCGAATATTTCTGGGGCGTCGTTTCCGGAATGTGTCCAGGAACCAAAGACCAGATGGGTTCCTTCTATTGGCTAAAATACCTGGATTTCCAGAATGAAATCCAAACCATTGGCGATGTTTTAGCCTATTCCTTACCTTATGGCGTCTACGCCCCAGCCGAACTCTATGACCTAAATCGTCTACAAGAAAAACGCCGTGATCTGGATTATTTTGGTCAAGGTGATGCCGATGAATCGGGGATGATTCGCGTTCATCCCCCCCGTAATATCTTACAAATTCATATCACCACCGCCGCAAAAGAAGGCACTCTGGCGGGGTTAACCCGGATCTATCAACGGATTGCCCAAAAATTAAACAGCAATGAAGCCTTAACCCCAGCCGAACAATGCTATATCGGCTATGACGCCGTGCAAATTCTGCCCATTGAACCTACCGTGGAATATCGGATAGAACATGATTTGGGACAAGGGTTTTTTATCTTCAATGAAGATGACTTAGATGAAATCGATCCTGACACCGAACAGGTGGATTACGAAACCGAGGATATTAAAATCACCCTGAAAAAACCGGATATCCAAAACTGGGGCTATGATATCGTTATTTTTGGGTCTTCGGCAACGAATCCATCAGTCCTAGAAACCTTGCGCCCGGATGAATTAGTGGAGTTTATTAGTACACTCCACACCTTCCCCACGGGTTCAATACAAGTCATCTTTGATATTGTTTATGGTCATGGGGATAACCAAGCTATAGACGTACTCAATGGGCGCTTTCTCAAAGGACCGAATATGTACGGTCAAGATGTGAACCATCAAAATCCAGTCGTGCGGGCAATTTTGTTGGAAATGCAGCGGCGGAAAAATAATTTTGGGGTTGATGGAATTCGCGTGGATGGCGCACAGGATTTTAAGTTTTTTAATCCTCTATCAGGGCGGGTAGAATATGATGACGCCTACCTGAAAGATATGGGGGAAGTCGTGCAAGAAATTGGATCACACCAACGGCGACTCTTTGCCATTTTTGAAGATGGACGCCCGTGGCCCGCACAAGGGTGGGAAGAAATTTCTACCTATCGGGATATTGTTGAATTTATGCCCGATGCGTTTCAGTGGGGTCCTTTAATTTTTGCCCATAATACGCCCGGTTTGCAGAAGTTTTGGGATAAGAAATGGCGTCGGGTTTGTGATGTGATGCAGGTTGGCGAAAACTGGATTACTGGGTGTGGAAACCATGACACTCTACGTCGAGGAACCCAGGTGGAACCCGGATTACCAATTAATTGGAATTTGGGGAAAACCTTACCGGAAGTGTTGAATACGGCGTATAATAATCCAGCCGTGACGCTATGGGTGTATGGTTTTAGTCCGGGTTTGCCGATGGACTTTATTAACTGCACCATGGAATCCGCTTGGGGCTTTTTCCGTAATACTGATGATCGGTATGGGGTGAAAGTCGCGGCGGAAGAGGCGGGATTTTTGGATTGGCAGGTGGAAAAGTCTGTTTATAATGACCAAGGGGATATTTTTCCTCGGCTGAAGCAAATGGGGTTCCACAAGATTGATGAATTACGTCAATTTATGCGGGGACTTTATGACGCGATCGAGGAAACGAATTACGATTTAGAAGAAGTGGCAAGTTTATGTCAGCGTTATCTGGGGGCGGAGTCGGAGAAAGAAGAAGTTAAGCAGGAAGCAACGAAACGGAAATCGGCGGCACAATTACAGAAGCTGAATGTACCAGAAAAATCTCAGGTGTTAACTGATTTAGATGTCGGTAAGCTGAAGGTTTTTGCCAGGGCGTTTATGGAAGATATGCACCAAGCTTGTAATGTGTGGAATTATGAGGAGTATTTGGTTTCAGAATTAGCGGCGTTTAATTTAGCATTGCGGCGTTTCCGTCATGATCATTCTTGGCTGCGGCATAATTTATCGGCGTTGGATCGGTTTAACCGGATTAGTGAGGATAACTATACCATTTTCTATGGCTTACGGAGTCAACCTCTAGAAGAGGGGGCGAGTGAAAAGCCTGATCAGTTAGCGATGGTGTCTCACATGGGCGGTGATCCAATTACTGTGACGCTGGGAGACTGGCTACAACTGGATTTGGAGGAATGGCGGGTTGCGATCGCGTCTCCAGGATTAGAGGTGAGTGATTTGCGATCGTTTGAGTTACGAGATACTCAGGCGCTGCTATTGGAACGAGTGGGTTAAAAACTATATCGGTAATTTCTACTGCACCATTGTAGCTTTACCCGGTTGGGTTCGTAGTCAGGGATGCGAGCCCTAAAAAATTGTGGGCGAGTTTTCAACACTCTATATGATAGGTGGGCATTGCCCACCCTACTCAACTTACAATTGTTCTGGGTCAATTCCTCTAGCTCGTAGTTTCTCTATCAATGCTTGATAGCGCTGTTGTTCTTGTTCCAGTTGAGCCATTGCTTCCTCAGCGCGTTGGCGTTCTTCTTCTGCCCGTTGGCGTTCCTGTTCTCTGAGATGATCGAGTTCAACTGGGGTGAGAAATCGTTGTCCATCGGGGCGATAAATGACCAGGGTATCGGGTGTAAGTTCAAAGCGTATTCCTAATCGTGAACTTACCCATCCATTTATATCTTCAATAGGTTCTAACCAATCTCCAGACCGCAATAAACCCGTTAATTCGATGTCATCTGGATCATAAATGTAATATTCTTCAACACCATAGCGTTGATAAAATAAGAGTTTCTCTGCCATCTTTTTGGCACGATTTCCTGGGGATAGAATCTCAAAGACAACCTGGGGGGCAATATTATCTTCTCGCCATTGCTGATAGGAACCTCTGTCACCTTTGGGTCTACCGAAGACAACCATCACATCAGGGGCGTAGCAGATTTTGGGTTTTCCCTGAACCGGATACCAAAGTAAATCGCCAGCTACGAATACGTCAGCATTAGCAGCAAATAATATTTCTATATTTTCCTTAACTGTAACAATCCAGCGAAATTGTTTGGTGTTGTCTGCCATGGGTTGACCATCGCTGTCGGGGTAGATGATATCGGTGGCTGGGTCAGTTTTTAATTGCTGTATCATATCACTAAGTCCCTTGAGTTGGGTTCGTAGTAAGGGATGCGAGCCCTAAAAAATCCTCGGCGAGACTCCAACACTTGTGGACGAGTCTCAGAAAAAAGCTTACTGAGACAAATATAGCGTTCTCATAAGATGAGATACAGGGAGTTAGGGCGCACGTCAGTCTCTTGCCAAAACTTATCCTGAAGTCGATTAACTTCATCTGGAGTAAGCTGATTGGATAATGTATTAGTCAGGGTTTTAACTACGCATCGCTCGCTTGGTGGAATGGCAGGCTCCTGCCAGGCTGGTGGGCAATGCCCACCCTACGGTATATCAAGGGTTTCGGCGATTCCCAAATGCACGCTTTTCAGTGCCATCGCTTTTAGGTGCGATCGCGTGCTAAACCGGAAACAATCAACTAATCACCAATCTATGAATTCAGTGTGGCAACAGCTTACTCTATCAAACTTACGTTTCTATCAGTGGCGCGGCGCTAGCTATTTATATCGCGTCGTGGGATTGCTGCAAGCTTGGCGGCGGGGGAGTTGGCTGCTTCAGTGGGCTCAACCCTTGGGCGCCTTGTTAGTGGCGATTGTTTTTGCAGTTGCGCCCTTTGTCTCTACTGCACTCATTGGGGTGTTGTTAATTGCTTGTGCAGGATTTTGGCTACTGCTGACACTCTCGGATGAGAGAGAACGCCCCCTGGTGACACCGATTCATCTGTTGGTGTTACTGTATTGGTCTATTGCCACCGTTGCTACAGCGATGTCCCCGGTGAAAGTTGCCGCCCGTCAGGGATTGGTGAAACTGACGCTATACTTATTACTCTTTGCCCTAGTGGCACGGGTACTGCGGTCAAACCGTCTGCGTTCTTGGGTAATCGGCGTTTTCCTGCATATCTCCTTAATTGTCAGTGTTTACGGGATGCGACAGTGGTTTTTTGGCGCAGAAGCGTTGGCAACTTGGACTGATCCCACTTCGGATTCTGCGGGTTTGACGCGGGTTTATAGCTATTTGGGGAATCCGAATCTATTAGCGGGTTATCTGATTCCGGCTGTGGCGTTGAGTTTAGCGGCGGTGTTTGCTTGGACGAGATGGCTACCGAAAGCGTTAGCTGTCACCATGTTTGTGGTGAATTCGGCTTGTCTGGTTCTCACCTTTAGTCGCGGCGGCTGGATTGGTTTTGTTGCTTGTCTGTTTGTGTTTTCCGTCCTTGTCGTGTATTGGTATAGTATCCAGTTACCAGAACAATGGCGTCCTTGGGCAATGCCTGTGATGTTGGGAAGTTGTGCGGCGGTAATTATTCTGGCGGTGCTATTTGTTGAACCGGTGCGAGTTCGGGTGGCGAGTATTTTTGCAGGGCGGGAAGATAGTAGTAATAACTTCCGGATGAATGTATGGGCGGCGGTGATTGATATGATTCGCGATCGCCCAATTATTGGTATTGGTCCGGGAAATGATGCATTTAATAAGATCTATCCCCTGTTCCAACGTCCTAAATATACCGCGTTGAGTGCCTATTCTATCTTTTTGGAAGTGGCAGTTGAAACGGGTTTAATTGGCTTATCTTGCTTTCTCTGGCTGCTAGTGGTTACGGTAAATCGCGGGATACAACACATCAACCGACTCCGCACCCTACAGAATCCTCAAGGCTTTTGGTTAATCGCCGCGATCGCAACCATGGCGGGAATGCTGTCTCATGGGTTAGTAGACACGGTTTGGTATCGTCCCCAAGTAAGTACATTATGGTGGTTGATGGTGGCGATTATTGCCAGTTATTATCTGCCTCCCCAGGATACCTCAACGGCTGTAGGCGATAGCTAGGTGTTGACAATAAGAGGGCGCGATCGCGTCCTCTTGTAAAATACCAATAGGTAATTATCCCAACTTATTTCGGAGCTACCTAAACCGATGACAACGCTCAATGCGAAAAACTTAACCTTAGATGAATGTCAGCTACAACAGACTGACTCTGAAGGTTAGCAGACACAACAGCAGATGAGTGCAACTCTATATTGATAAACGTTAGTCTAAAAAAATATCAATTCTTTCAAGTGTAATCTCTATGATCGAAGTGGATCGTCTGAGCAAAATCTATGGCGTCACTCCAGCCATTCAGGATGTCAGCTTTAAGGTAGAACCGGGGGAAATCCTGGGGTTTCTCGGACCCAATGGTGCTGGCAAAACTACCACTATGCGGATTTTAGCAGGGTATTTACCCGCCACCAGTGGTACTGCCCGAATTGCTGGGTATGATGTCCATGAAAATTCTCTAGCTGTGCGTCAACGCATCGGCTATTTACCGGAAACGCCTCCCCTCTACCCCGAAATGACGGTTGAGGGATTTTTGTACTTTGTTGCTCGTCTCAAGGGCGTATCCGCAGGCGATCGCACGAAGCGGGTGAAGATGGCGATCGAACGCTGTAACCTAGTTGAGAAGAGCAAAGTCCTGATCCGGAAACTCTCCAAAGGATTTCGTCAACGAGTTGGAATTGCTCAGGCGATCGTTCATGATCCGCCGGCGATTATTTTAGATGAACCCACCGTCGGACTCGATCCTCGGCAAATTATTGATGTCCGCAACTTGATCAAAAGCCTTGCAGGTGAACATACGATTATCCTTTCTACTCATATTCTGCCAGAGGTGAGTATGACCTGTAGTCGCGTCGCGATTATCAACCGAGGTAAAATTGTCGCCACCAATAGCCCAGAAAACTTGATGGCGCAATTAACTGGAGGAGCTGGCTATGAGTTAGAAGTGGATGGGGATGCGACTCAACTGCAAAAGCTTTTACAAGTTTTACCCGGAGTCTGTTTAGTGGAAATTGTCCCCACTCAACCTTTACCCGCTAATCGCACCTTAATTCGGATTGTGACGACACCCGGTACTGATCCGGGACGGGATATTGCGGCTGTAACTGTGGGCGCTGGGATCGGATTGCGTGAAATGCGCCGCACTCGCGCTACCCTGGAAGATGTCTTTTTAGAACTGACTACCCAGGAACGGAGGGTTGAGAACCGGGAAATAGAGATAGGGAACAATTTAACTGAATCTCCTATCTCTGATTCCCCATCCCAAGTCCCTGAATCCCAAGTCCCTGAATCCCAAACCCCTGAAGTAAAAGTTACTGAATTCCAAACCCCTGAAGCAAAAGTTACTGAAGTAAAAGTTCCTCAATCCCAAGCGCCTGAATCAAAAGTCACTGAATCAGACGTTTCCCAATCTGGAGAAAACACCTAATGCGTATAATATTTGGCAATATCGTGGCAATTTTTCGCAAGGAATTGCAGGGCTATTTTGCATCGCCCTTAGCTTACGTGGTGGCTGGGTTTTTCTGGCTGTTGTCGGGGTTATTTTTTGTATTGATTCTGTTAAGTCCGGAGGGGATTATTCAGCAAGTCGCGCAACTAGATCAACTGGGAATGCCTACACCACCACGAGATGTGGCTTATGAGTTTATAAACTGGTTTTTGAGCGTCATGGGTTCTTTGAGTTTATTCGTTTTACCCATTCTATCGATGGGACTCTATGCGGAAGAACGGAAACGGGGTACTTTAGAACTTTTGGCAACTTCGCCCGTGACGAATTGGGCAGTAGCTGTGGGAAAACTACTCGGTGTACTAACCTTTTTTACAATTATGGTGCTACCGTTACTCCTGTATGAAGTAATCGCCTTGAATGCAGCTAATCCACCCATTCAACCCTGGGTTCCGTTATTAGCCCATGCTGGATTAATTTTACTCGCCGCATCAGTACTTTCCCTGGGAATGTTCATTTCATCCTTAACCGATAGTTCAATTTTGGCAGCTTTTCTCACGTTTGTTTTGGTATTATTTCTCTGGATAATTGATTTAATTGCCAATACTATCGGTGGTGCTTTCGGAGACGCATTAGGTTATTTATCGTTAATGAAAAATTATACCAATCTAGTTCGGGGTGTTCTCGATACCAGTAGTCTTATTTTATTTGCCAGCTATATCTTTCTCGGCATATTTCTCACGGCTCAGTCTATTGAAGCCTTCCGCTTCCAACGGTCTTAATTCCTTCGTCATTTGTCATTCGTCATAAATTATGTAGGGGGCATGTAGGGGGCATGTAGGGGCATGTAGGGGCATGTAGGGGCATGTAGGGGGCATGTAGGGGCATGTAGGGGCATGTAGGGGCATGTAGGGGCGAAGCATTCGTGCCAAAATATTAGTTCTGAGAGGATAAACCTTATCCACGAATGCTTCGCCCAGCCCCCCAATTAAATTGTCAAAAAAATCTCTTATCTATTTGATTAAACTATGACAACTAAGCCGATTAAGTGGACGTATTTAAAATATCTATTTTGGTTTGGTCCCATCCTGACAATTATGGGAATTACCGCCCAAGAAGTTGCTGGTGAGTGGTCTGCAGTATCGTTGGCGCTGCTAATTGCTGGACTGGTGATTATTGGCTTGTGGGTGCTACTTCTCGATCAGTTAGCCCCCGGCTTTTGGGGACGCCGTTCCACCCAGGTGGGGACAAATGCGGTGATCGCGACAGTGGCTATGTTTGTAATCATCGGGCTAATTAATTTTTTAGGCGTGCGTTATGCGGTACAGATTGATTTAACCGAAAATCAACTGTTTACCCTTTCACCTCAATCACAGCAGGTGGTAAGAAATTTAGATCAAGCGGTGAAAGTTTGGATATTTGAAAGCCCCGCAAATCCCGCCGATCAAGAACTTCTAGAAAACTACCGTCGCTATGGATCAAACTTGGAATTTGAGTTTGTTGACCCCCAGCTACAACCTGAATTAGCCCAAAAGTTTAATGTGAATTATATTGGTGAAGTTTATTTAGAATATGGGAATCAACGCGAGTTAGTCCAAACCATCAGCCAAGGAGAACGGTTATCGGAAATCAATCTAACCAATGCAATTGAACGCATCACCCGCAACCGCGCGGAGTTGGATAAGGTCTATTTCCTCCAAGGTCATGGTGAACGCCCCTTAGACACCTCAGAGGAGGGGGGATTATCTCAAGCCGTAAGTGCGTTAGAGACGAAAAACTTTACCGTAGAACCCCTCAATCTCGCTGAACAGCCAGCCGTTCCTGACGATGCTTCTTTAATCGTCATCGCTGGACCCAAACGAGCGCTGTTTGAACCGGAAGTACAAGCATTAGAAGCATATCTGGCTGACGGGGGAAGTTTATTGGTTATGATAGACCCCGATACCAATCCCGGATTAGAGTCTTTACTCTCAGATTGGGGGGTGACGTTAACCAATCAGATTGTAATTGATGCGTCGGGTCAAGGACGGTTAGTCGGTTTGGGTCCGGCTACACCTTTGGTGACTCAATATGGAGATCATCCAATTACCCAAGATTTTGGTAGCGGATTTTCGATTTATCCCTTAGCGCAACCCGTGGATACGCAACCTGTAGAAGGGATTAAGGAAACCCCTCTAGTCCTGACAAACCCCCAAAGTTGGGCGGAAAACACTCCAGAACAACAACCTTTGGAGTTTAACGAACAAGAAGGCGATCGCCCCGGTCCTTTAGTATTAGGTGTAGCATTAAGTCGTCAAGCCGAATCGTCTACCCCTTCACCGAGATCAGAACCGGAAGTAACAGAGACTCCAGAAGCGTCTCCTGACACCGATGAACCGGAAGCAACAGAGACTCCAGAAGCGTCTCCTGACACTGATGAACCGGAAGCAACAGAGACTCCAGAAGCGTCTCCTGACACTGATGAACCGGAAGCCACAGAAACTCCAGAAGTCTCTCCAACTCCTTCACCAGAGGAATCTCCAGAAGCCTCACCTTCACCAATCCAGACAGATAAGTCTCAGGTTGAACAAGACAAGGCTGAATCACGATTAATTGTGTATGGTAATTCAAACTTTGCCACAGATAGTTGGTTTGATCAGCAACTCAATCCTGATGTTTTTGTCAATTCCGTAAGTTGGTTAAGCCAGCGAGATGAACAAGCACTTTCGATTAGTCCTAAAGAACCAGAAGACCGTCGGATTAACTTAACACCCGTTCAATCCGGAATATTGGGGTGGTTAGCACTTTTAATTGTTCCAGCTTTTGGCTTTTTGACCGCAGGTGCGCTGTGGTGGTTGCGGCGGTAAAGGTGCGTCTGTAGGGGCGGGTTTTACGATTATCGTCTATTTTTTACCCAGATGTGACTGAACCCACCCCGACCGAGTAATATCAAATTTGTTCCCATCGACATTATATTTTTTTAAACGCAGAGGGACGCAGAGGTGACGCAAAGGAACGCAGAGGAGTAATGAAAAATGACGAATGACGTAATTTGCTTCTGGCTCTCTTGAGTATGACGGATGACAAATGACAAATGACAAATGACAAATGACAAATGAAGCTACAGAAGACTACTTGGGTTTTATTAATCGTCGCCCTTTTACTGGGAGGGTTTGTCTATTTTTATGAAATCGTGGGAACTCCCCAACGGGAAGCCGCGAAGGAAGCCGAAAAGCAACTGTTTGGTTTTGAAGAAGATGAGATTCAACGGGTAAGCATTTATATCGATGAAGACAGCTTAAAATTTGAGCGGGTGAGTGAACCTGAACCGGGCTGGCGAATGACGGAACCGAAGGATGTACCCGCTAGTGATCCATCGGTTTCATTCCTATTGAATTTGCTGGTTGAAGGAAAGAGCGATCGCACGATTCCCAATGTCTCCCCGGAAACCCTGAAGGAATATGGCTTAGACAAACCCCAAGCCATGGTAACGGTGCGACTCAAAAATGATGAAACTCATGAAATTCTTTTAGGTAAGCCAGATTTTAATAACAGTTTCCTCTATGCTCAAGTTGATTCTTTCTCAGACAAATCCCAGCGTTCTAATGTCTTTTTAGTCCCAAGGGACTTTGAATATGCTGTCAATCGTCCCTTATCAGAATGGGAGCAAAGTAAAGAGGATACACCTGAAGAAACTGCTCCATCCGATATGGAAAACGATGAATCAGCGCCTGAAGCAGAATCCCCTGTAGAGGAAAAAGAATCGTCTGAGAGCCAAGCCAAACCCACCCCTGAGAACTCCGATACCGAAATAGAAGAATCAACTCCTGAAAAAACACCGACATCTGAGAACAAAAAACCGTCTGCATCTCCATCTCCTGAAAACGCTTCGTCTTCCGAAGACAAAAAGCAACCAATAGAGGAAGATAACGCTTCTCCCAGTGAGAAAACAAAACCAGAAAGTACGCCGAATGAATCCGAGGAAGAAGAAGTCCCTGCTGAATAATACCAAATCCGGGTTAGCCACCCCCTTTATAATCTAGTCCGCGCAGGCGGACTTTGTTTGTGTAGCAGCGATTTCAATCGCCTCCTCTTGCTAATTTTGTCCTAGTATTTATTGGTTTAGAGGATGGCTGATGAAGGCATACCTGTTATCAATTCTCACTCTAGCTACCCCCTGATGAAATGACCATACACTATCGAATTGAGGCTTGATTACTAAATTACCCATTTTATTAATATAGCCCCACTTCTCGCCTATTTTTATCGCTATTAATTCTTCAGAAAAATTATAGGTATTATCAAACTGGGGAGCAATTATCGTATTTCCCTGCTTATCGATATAGCCAACTTTATCGTCTATCGAGATTCCGGCGACACCTTGGACAAAATCACCCGCCCAATCAAAATAAGGCATAATCACCAGCTCACCTTGATGATTAATATAGCCCGATTTCATCACTTGATTGGTTACAGATGCTAAGCCTTCCGAAAAAGAACTCGCATCTTTAAATCGAGGTGGAATCACCCAGTTACCAGTTTTGTCAATATAGCCATACTGGTTATTAAGTTTTACCGTAGCCAACCCCTCTGAAAAAGGTTTGGCTTCCTGAAATTGAGGGGAAGCGATCCAGTTTCCGGTATTATCAATATAACTATACAGATTATCATTTTCCACGATTGCCAATCCTTCGGAAAACGAATCAGCATCGTAAAATTGAGCTTGAATAACCACTTTTCCCGTTTTATCGATATAACCCCAATCATCGCCTTGTTTGACGGGGGCTAATCCTTCCGAAAACGATTTAGCACCATCGAATTTAGCTGGAATCACCCAATTCCCTGTTTTATCGATATAACCCCACTTCCCCTCGAGTTTTACCGGGGCTAGCCCTTCAGTAAACGAGTCAGCTAATTCAAATTGAGGCTGAATAACCCAATTTCCGGTTTGATTAATATAACCCCACACCCCGTCAAACTTAACCGCAGCTAACCCTTGGGAAAAATTATTGGCTGACTCTAACTCGAAAGGAAAAACAAGTTGCACAGGAACAGTGTGTTCACTGAGTCGAGAATTGTGGAAACCTCTGTTAACGGTTGATAGAATCTGACATCCTGATAGTTGAGTAACCAGCACTCCTAATAAGAGATGGGTTATATTGAAAAATACTTGATGTTTAATTAAGCGGAAATTATTTAAAAGGAACATAAGCGATCCAATAGTTTCCTTGCCGCTATACGGGAGGCAGAGCCTCGTTCCCTCGTTCCCAGGCAGAGCCTGGGAGCGAGGGAGGGGCAGAGATTAGCGCATTACCGCTTTGCTACCCCTTCATTCCGTGCGGCTTGTTGTACCGCCGCCGAAACGGCTGTCACGACGCGCTCATCAAAAACCGATGGGATAATATGTTCTGGGTCTAAATCCGTGGTAGACATCAAAGACGCGATCGCCTTTGCTGCTTCTAGATACATCGTATTAGTAATCACTGAGGCGCGACAGTCGAGGGCGCCGCGAAAAACACCGGGGAAAGCCAGAACATTATTAATTTGATTGGGATAGTCACTGCGTCCCGTTGCCATAACGGCGACATCATCTAATATCAATTCCGGCTGAATTTCTGGTATCGGATTCGCCATTGCCATAACAATGGGATCTGATGCCATCGAATGTACCATTTCTGGGGTGAGGACACCGGGGACACTGACGCCGAGAAACACATCAGCCCCCACCATCGCACCGGCTAAAGTACCACTGGATTCAACTGCAAATTCCTGCTTTTGGGAGGTTAAATCGGTGCGTTTAGTTGAAAGAATGCCTTTAGAATCACACATCCAAATCATCTTCGCCCCAGCTTGACGCAATAGCCGCGCGATCGCAATTCCCGCCGCCCCAGCACCATTAATCACGATTCGCACGTCTTCCAGAGATTTCTTGACCAGTTTGAGGGAATTAATTAACGCCGCGAGGCTGACAATTGCTGTCCCATGCTGATCATCGTGGAAAACGGGAATATCTAAGACTTGCCGCAGTTTGGCTTCAATTTCAAAGCAACGGGGGGCGCTGATATCTTCTAGGTTAATCCCGCCAAAAACGGGAGCAATGTTTTTAACGGTTTCGATAATCCTATCGGTGTCTTGGTTTGCCAGACAGATGGGAAAGGCGTCAATTCCGGCAAATTCTTTAAACAGCATGGCTTTCCCTTCCATGACGGGTAATGCCGCTTCTGGCCCTAAGTTGCCTAACCCTAATACGGCGCTACCATCTGTAATAATCGCTACCGTATTACTTTTTATCGTGAGGGAGTAAACTTTTTGTGGGTCATCTGCGATCGCAGTGCAAATTCGACCCACCCCTGGGGTATACGCCATCGCTAAATCGGCTTGGGTTTTCAGGGATAGTTTGCTGTCGATGCTGATTTTGCCCCCTCGATGCAGATTGAACGTGCGATCGTAGACATCGATCACCTTGATATGGGCAAGTGCTTTAACCGCTTGCACAATCTGTTCGGCGTGTTCGGTACTCGTCGCATCGATGGTGAGTTCACGAGTCGAAACTTTGTAGGTTTGGTTAATCAGGTTAATCTGTCCCAAGTTACCTCCCACTTGTGCGATCGCCTGAGTAACGGTGGCTAGCATCCCAGAACGGTTGGGAAGTTGGAGACGAATCGTTAAACTGAAACTGGAATTCGGTGTCAGGTCTGCCATGCTGGATTGATGTCGGGTTTCAAGCTTTCAATTGTAGACCCAATTCCCAGTCCTAGGGGAAGCTATTGGTGAACAGGTGCAGGGGAGATGAGGGAGATGGGGGAGATAAGGGAGATAGGATGAGTTATCACCAACTTTTGCGAATAACGAATGACAAATGACAAATGACGAATTATTATGGCAAGTCTCTATACGGAAATCGAAATTAATGCTCCCAAGTCACAAGTGTGGCAGGTTTTGTTGGACAAACAGCAGTGGAAGTATTGGAACACCTTTCTATTTGACCGCGAACCAGAATATCCCTTGGAAAAAGGACAAGCGGTATCTCTATCATTACGACGATTACCAAAGGATGAGGAAACAGAATTTGAACCCTTGGTAACACTCTTACAACCCGAAAGTTGTCTGCGCTGGGTTTCGTCTATTCCCGGTTTTCGCAATGAGTACGTATTTGAGTTACAAGAGATTGGTCTAGGTCGGACTAAATATGTCCATAAAAGCCGTTTTTATGGCATGTTAACTCGTGTTTTTGTCCCTTTTATTCGGCAAGATGAGCATCGGGGAATGCAACGCATGGCGCGGGAGTTGAAGCGGTATGTTGAGCATTTATAATGGTGGGAGATATGGCTCTTGAGACCAAACGTTCTGCTATTCCTTATGTTATGACTACCATATTAAACTTAAAGCCAATTACCACGACATTGACGCGATCGCAGTTTTATCAACTGTGTGTAGCCAACCCTGATGTACCATTAGAACGTTCGCCCCAGGGAGAGTTAATTATCATGACACCGATTGGTGGAGAAGGTGGTAGCCGAGAAGCCAGCTTAATCTCTAGAGTCGTCGTCTGGAATGAGCAGACTCAGCTTGGTGTAGTCTTTAGTTCCCAAACGGTCTTTAGTTTACCTGGTGGAGGCGATCGTTCTCCAGATGTCGCTTGGGTGGAATTAGGACGATGGCAACGTTTGAGTCAATCGGAACGAGAAAAGTTTCCGCCGCTTTGCCCAGACTTCGTGATTGAGTTGCGCTCTAGCACCGACCGATTAAAGCCACTTCAGGATAAGATGCAGGAATATTTGGCAAGTGGTTTGCGTTTGGGTTGGTTCATTAATCATCAGGATCGGCAAGTGGAGATTTATCGAGGGGGAACAGATGTGGAAGTTGTGGCGATGCCTGTTGTATTGTCAGGGGAGGAAATATTGCCAGGGTTGAGTTTAGAAATTCTGTAGGGACGGGTTTAGGGATTCAATTAAAGATATCACCGATCACCTTTCAACAAAACCCGCCCTTTTCCTAGGTTTCGCTCATCCACCCTGCATTCATAATAATAGCGATTACGTCCTATGTTTGACAAAATGGTGGGTTACGTTTAGTTAATGTAGCCTAAGTGGGTAAACCTGTCAATTTGTCAAGATTACAGTGATAGGAATTTTTCGCGATCGCTCCTGGCATAGTGGTCAATGTTCAGATCATCCATGTCCAGCAATTCAGCGTGAAAACCGACAGTATCTTCTATAACCTGTTTCTCGAATTCCCAGGTATTTTATTTGAACTCATCGATTCAGACCCAGAGGAAGCCGCGATTTATGAATTCACCTCCCGTGAAATCAAACAACCCTCCTTCCGGTTAGACGGCTTGTTCTTACCCACGACAGAAGACGCAGAAAAACCCTTGTATCTGCTAGAGGTTCAGTTTCAACCCGATGAGGAGTTATACTATCGATTATTTGGTGAACTCTTTCTCTACTTGAGGCAATACCAACCGCCTCACCCTTGGCAGGTTGTCGTGATCTATCCCACTCGTAGGATTGAACGAGAACAAGCGTTTCAATTTGGTGAAATCCTTGCCCTCAATCGAGTCACACGCATTTATATTGATGAATTAGGAGAAACCCCATCCGGTTCGCTGGGGATTGAAATGGTTAAGCTGGTGATTGAGAATGAGGACACTGCACCGGAACGAGCAAGACGATTAGTCGCACAAGCTCAAATACAGATAGATGATGAAGCAAGCCAGCGCAACCTAATCAAATTAATTGAGACAATCCTTGTTTACAAACTACCCCAAAAAAGCCGCGAGGAGATTGAAGCGATGTTCAGCTTAAGTGAACTCAAGCAAACTAAAGTTTATCAAGAAGCCTTAGAAGAAGGTGAAATTAAAGCCAAGTTAGCCGCGATACCGCGCATGATAGAATTTGGCTTAAGGTTGCCGCAAATTGCCCAGTTGCAAGATTTACCGCTAGAGGTTGTACAACAGACAGAACGGTTATTTCAGAAACAAAAAGTTGCGGCTTTTATTGAACTCTTAACGAATCAGCGTGACTTGTTTTCGACTCAAGACTTGGCACAGTTACAGCAGTGGGTTGCACCTGTACCGGATCAGGTTGAAGACTTATCCCAGGCGATCGCACAATGGTGCAATCAGGAATCCCATACCCGACAGCGTCAGGCTTGGCGTCAAGTCCTGTCTGATTTATGGAAGGCGACGGTGGAAACCATATTGAAAACGTACCCCAAGACTCTGGATTTAACATCTTCTCCCCTAACTAAAGAAATGTTGCAACAGGGAATTGAAGGGAGTCGACACCGGGAACCGTAGAGACGTTGCATGCAACGTCTCTACAACGATTGTTGATCAACCTTACTGCTGCATCTGAGTTGGCAAAGCACCGGGTTGTACGGTGACCTCAATATCTTTGCGATCGCGGCGTAATTCTAGGTTTAAATCGCTACCTATTAACGTCGTTTCCACCGCATTTTGTACATCTTCGGCATCTTTGATCGACTCACCATTAATTTTATGAATCACATCTCCGGCTCGCAATCCAGCTTTGTCCGCAGGGGAATTCCTCATGACTCTGGCAATTAGTACCCCTTTATTTTCATCAACGGTAAGACCAGAATTCGGATTTTTATTGATGTTTTCTTTCAATTCTGGGGTTAATGTGACCATCTGAATTCCTAAGAATGGATGTTCCACTTTCCCGTTGGCGATTAATTGTTGTGCAATCCGTTGCGCTGTATTAATCGGAATAGAAAATCCTAACCCTTGAGCGCCTTGAATAATTGCTGTATTCATCCCAATCACTTCACCTGACGCATTCAGCAGCGGTCCGCCTGAGTTACCGGGATTAATTGCGGCGTCAGTTTGGATAAATTGGACACGCTTATCGGGAACTCCAACTTCTGAACTGGAACGTCCTGTCGCACTGATAATACCTGTGGTGACGGTATTATCTAATCCTAACGGATTCCCGATCGCGATCGCCCATTCCCCAGGTTTGAGTTGCTCCGAATCCCCTAAGGTGACAATGGGGAGATTATCAGCTTCAACTTTGATTACTGCTACATCGGTTACGGGGTCACTTCCTAGCACTTTTCCAGCAAATGTGCGACCATCTTTGAGAATCACATCCACTTGATCCGCACCATCAACAACGTGAGCATTGGTGAGAATCATCCCATCAGTGTTGATAATAAATCCCGAACCCGTTCCCCGTTCTACTCGCTGCTGCGGTTGTTCCGGAAATTGAGACCCGAAGAACTCGCGGAAAAACGGGTTATTAAATGCATCGGGAACTCGAGACGTCACAGTTTTGGAGGCGTTAATCCGCACTACCGCAGGTCCCACGGTGTCTACAACGTTAGTAATAAAGTTGCTGTTTTGGGGAGTGGACAGGTTAGCTGGAGGAATGATTCCTCCTAAAACCTGAGAGGATTGGGGAACTAGAGATTTGGTTGAAATTTGGGGATTACCGGAGATGAAAGAGTTGGCGCCAAACGTAACACCAGCGCCGAGCAACATTAGGGATAGATAAGTAACGGCTTTTTTTACAGGGGAAGCGTCACTATCATGAGATTTGGATGTTTTCGTGTCGAATACCATAATGATTTTACTCTTGAAATACGATTGATTTGGATGATGTCAGCTACAGTTTGTCAGAGTCGGTTGATTCGTTTCCAGGTAGAGAAAACCCGAATCATGATCAATCTTCTCTTACCTACCCATGGCTAACACCCCAATTGACTCTGTGATAATTATTTGCTGATAAGGTATTAACCGGGTCTGGCGTTGTTTGGTGAATCAGTTGACTATCTGGAATCACGATGACCTATCGCTTACATTTATCAATGTAGATACTCTTTGTGACGTGCTTATGACAGTGTGGTTTCGCTGATGTGAAGATTTCTGGATTTGTGCTGTAGCCTTCCAAGTTCTTCCTGCTCCCCCAGCTCCCCCTGTTCTCTGTTCCCTATTCCCAGTTAAACCGACTTCAAAATCCCTCCCTCTAACTGATAAATCGCTGCCATAATGCCATTGTCTGGATTATCTAGCAACGACGCCTTGACTTCTTGTAAATAATCCCGAATCGCTTCCCGTAAAACAGGACGCTCAACTTTCACGGTATGCTGATAATCCCAAACATCCCAGATAATAATTCCCACGCCAACAATCGGATCAAGAAACTGAGCGCCAAATTTACCAGCCACAGCCCCTCCAGTTTTGGCTGCCATTTTAGCGGACGCTTTCCCAGCAAAGGATACAGCAACTTTACTGCCAATTTTGGTAACAACGGGAATCATGGCTTTGGCAAATAAGTACGTACTCCCCCCAACTAATACCTTTAACGATAAGTTAGAAAGATTGCCTTCAGTATCTTGGATAGTTATCGCAATATCATCTAAATAGCGCTCCCATTCTCCTTGAGGAATCTGGTACTGAGTTTGAATGTTAGAAATGTTGTTTTCTAAGTCAGCGATATACAAATTCACTGTATCTCTGGTGATATGTTCCAGTTCGAGTTGAGCAATTTTAGGTCGGAGGACTCGTTTGGTGAATTCAGTTTGAAATTCCTCGGTCATTTTTTCGGCGACGGCTTGATTGGGAGCCTGTTTAGTGGTGTCCATCCAGTGAGAGACGGCTGAAGATACCCAGACGAAGGGAGCGCTAAACTCCAGTTTCTTTTGATTAAAATAATCAAAATACCAATCCAGGAAATTGCCATCAACGCGACTCATGAGTTGATCAACCCACTCATCAAGTTGGTCTTTTGCGAACTGTTCTGCTGTATGATGAGCATGGGTGATAGCGGTTGCGATCGCGCGATCGATCTGATCCTGATCCGGTACAGTCCGATCAATGGTGACAATCTCACGGGTAGGCTTGTGTGAACTCCCAGAATCGGTTGATAATGAACTGGCAATAAAACCACTGCCGATAAGCGGGATAATCACAATCAGGATAACCGCCACCCAGATATAAGGAGTCACTGACTTAATCAACTGACTCCAAGCTTGTAGGCGAGTCGTCTTTTCCGTATAGGTTGGTTTTTCAGATGGATTGGCTGGGGACAAGGTTTGGTTATGAGTAGGATTAGACGGCTTTTGGGAATTATCCCCAGCGTTAGTTGATAGTGGCGCAGATGGGTGAGTAGAAGTATGATCTTGGAATTGCTCTTGGTTCATTGGTATTCTTAGTTTGATAAGACCGCTAATCTCCTTTTAACTCACATCTTGCACCAGTCTCACCAACCGCCTTGGGTTTCAACCCACCGAACTGTCCGATCACCCGTTGCGGGTTACGGAAGGATGCGCTGGTATCATAGTCTACAATCATCTGGCTGGCGCGATCGCTCTTGCTCCAAATCACTCCATGCTCACTACTCACGTCGCCACTAGCCACCCCATACGGGATCTGTGGACGCATTTTTTCTGAGGTGATCATCCCAGGTGCATTACTCTGATCGTATCCTGATTTGGATAATAAGTTGGCACTCATCAATCCGCCACTGGTTAAGGCTGAGGTAACCAGAAAGCGGCGACGGGTAATTAGCGGCTGATTTTTCCCTACCACAAATAAAATGCCCCAAATGCGAAAAGTAAATTGGTAATATAATTCAATCCAACATTAGCGTTGACGCCCAGACCAGACAGAGAAACGACTGAGATTGGCATCATTGAAGGATAAGCCTATTTTAGGTAAGGTAGGTACAGGCAACAAAGCGAGGAAAGCGACTCAACAGAGTTCGGTGACAAACTGGGGTTGATCTGGCACGAGTACCGTTTCCATTGACCTCAAAACTACTGTTCCTGATGTAGCCGACTATAGCTGTATAAACCTAAAACTCAAAAGTCTTTTGTCATCAGAGGTTCAGCTTGTTTGCTGGGTTGCTAAATTTACGCTTTGCTGTACTTATATCAAGCGCTGTTTTGTTAGAGAGTGAGTATCCCATCTATAATTAACATGGTGGACATCGGACTCCCCGGAGTCAGGTGAACAGACTCTAACATACAGTGTTTCGATAAACCTGTCGGGTAAGCAGGAGTGAAATAACCTCAAACTGATCGAACAACAGTTATCGGTCAAGGTTATTATTGCAGAGAAAAAAGGGGTGCTGATTCTGCGGCAAACTCTCGTCGGTGAATTTGCTCCCCTCTGGGAAAAAATAAAAATGAACTCATGTTCAATTGCCTGATGAATAATAAGACAAGTGAGTGGGGTGCTGTTATCCATGCGATTACTAATTAGACTTGTCTGAAAATTAGTCAAAAACCCTTTGAATCTTGGGGTTGACCTGTAATTTCTGGACTTGTCTAGTGATGAAGAAAAATTCAACAGGGGCGCTGACAAAAACGATGGTGTCAGGTTCTCAAGACGCTTGGGACAATAAACCTCTAGGCGGACGCTATCACGTTATCGAAAAACTAGGGGTCGGAGGGTTTGGTCAAACCTTCTTGGCGCGGGATATGCATTTGCCCGGTCATCCCCAATGTGTAGTGAAAAAATTAAAACCTCAAGTGAGTGATGAGGAGAGCTTGCAAACGGCGAGACGCCTTTTCCAAACAGAAGCTCAAGTCCTCTATCGACTGGGTAATCATGAACAGATTCCCCGGCTTTTGGCTCATTTTGAGGAAAATCACGAATTTTATCTGGCTCAGGAATATATTCAAGGGCAACCCCTAAGTAAGGAGATAGAAACCTCTGTGCCGTGGTCACAGGAAAACGTGCTATCTCTCCTGCAAGATATGTTGCAGGTACTGGCATTTGTCCATGAACAGAATGTGATTCACCGTGACATCAAGCCAGCCAATTTGATGCGCCGCGCCTGTGATGGCAGAATCGTGCTGATTGATTTTGGCGCAGTGAAACAAGTCAGATGTGAGTCGCTCCCTCCGGAAACGGGACTGACAAATGTGACCATTTCTATCGGCACAAAGGGGTATATGCCCAATGAACAATTAGCCGGGAAACCTCGCTATAGTAGTGATGTTTATGCCGTGGGTATTATTGGGATTCAGTTATTAACGGGGATTCAGCCGAAGCATCTTAGAGAAGACTCGGAGACGGGTGAACTAAACTGGCGGCAATATGCCAAGCAGATTAGCTCAGAATTTGGGGAAATTCTGGATAAGATGGTACGCTATGATTTTCGCGATCGCTACGGGACAGCAGAAGAAGCCCTGTTGGCATTCCAGAGTTTACCCACGACATTATTGGAGTCGGCGTCACCCCCCCCACCTTTAGCACCTGAGCCTGAATTGCCACCCCTGGTTGATCCACAAGCACCGACGGATCGGGAGAGCCGAAATTTCCCCCCTGATTCAGCCGAGACGCGGGCGTGGGAGGCGACACCAACGGAATCGACTCTGATTGAAGTCCAAGAGTCGAATAGCGAATCATCCTCTAGCCAGACACAAGAAACAGCACGCACCCAAACCTCTCAGCCAAATCAGGGGCGGACTGATGTCACCGTATCCCTAAGTCAACCCCAGGAGTTTGAACCAACTGCAACGGTGTCAACAGCCTCTAGAACCTACGGATTTCGCCAATGGTTGATGCAGCCTTGGACAATCTTCGCGATCGCGATCGCGGTTAGTTCCACGGTTGCCATTACCCTGATTCTACTCCCCTCTCAATTGAACCATCAGTCTCAAGTTGAGGATGTCCCGGTGGAAAGCCCAACCCCAACTCCCACTCCCACTCCCACTCCCTCGCCAACCCCTGAACCTACCGCCGAATCCTTGCTCTCTGAAGCAGAAGACTTAAGAAAAGCTGGAGACTATGAGGAAGCGATTGAGGTTTACAATCAAGCCCTCGCACTCCAATCCGACTTAGCCCCTGCCTATTGGGGACGTTGCTACAGTCTCAATGAATTAGGACAACCAGAACTTGCCTTAGTCGCCTGTAATGACGCCCTCGCCTACCAATCCAATTATGCCGAAGCCTTAGTTAGCAAAGCCGATGCCCTACGGCAACAAAACCAGATCATAGATGCGCTGCAACTTTATGAACAGGTAAGTGAATACTATCCAAATTTTGCCCGAGGTTGGATTCGCTATGGCATAGCACTACAAGGGGTGGGACGTTCCGCTGAGGCAGTTCAAGCGTTAGATAAAGCCATTGAACTGGAGCGTAACTCCGCCGACGCTTGGGCAATTCGTGGTGAGGCGCTGATGGCGTTAGGGCGCACCACGGAAGCGATTCCTTCTCTGGATAAAGCCCTGCAACTCGAACCGGATCATGAAAAAGCTGCCAGCCTGCGGGAAAAGGCGAGGGAAACACTCGGGCGTTAGGGCGTCGGTTCAGCATTGGCGAACGCCCGAAAAAACCTAACATCTATTCCACCATTTGTCATGCACTAGGGTATCGATTTGGATGTCTCAGAGGCTTCAATTTGCTGGGCTATGGCGGCTAACACCGCATCATGAATCGCCCTATTACTGGCAATAATCCCCTGATTGTTGAAAAGCTTAGTTCCACAGGCAAAATCTAGAGCTTTACCATGCATATCACTGACTCGTCCCCCGGCTTCCTCCAGGACAACTACACCCGCTGCATGATCCCATATATTTTGCCGTTTTGACGACTCTAGGGGAAACGGTAAGCGGATGTAGAGATCGGCTTCTCCTCTAGCAATGATGCCGTATTTTACCATGGAATCAATCTGTAGGGAAGGGTTGATAAAACCAAGGGATTGAGTGATAGCCGCTTCCAATTCGGGGTTTCCATGAGAGGATTCTACGCTTTGGACTAATCGTAGAGATTCGATGCGATCGCATTCATTGACCCGGATCGTCTGAGGTTGACCTCCGCCTAGGGGTATCAGGGTTGTCCCTTGTCCTTTTACTCCGACAAATAGAACGCCGCGATCGCTCACGGGTTGGTTGGGATGAATCGGGATAGCTGGACATCCTAACACCCCCAGTTTCACCTCACCCGCTTCAATTAACGCTAAGGCGATCGCGTAATTGTCACCCCGGACATAACCTTTTGTCCCATCAATCGGATCAAGTGTCCAATAGCGATTCGCGACTTGACCCGTACCCCGATCAATCCAGGTGATAACGGTTTCCGGTGTCGCTTCAGCAATCTGAGACTTAACATAATGGGTGACACCTGTCAACTGTTGAGTCATGGCAGGTTGTCGCAATAAGCTAGAGTTTTCCTCTCCAACAACTGGATCACCAGGAAACGCCTCGGCTAATACCCGACATATAACCGCTTGTGTGCCAAAATCAGCCACAGTTACCGGAGAGCGATCGGGTTTGGTTAGGGTTAAGGAACCCTGTTCCCGACGAACTTGTTCACATAATTGAGCCGCAGCCGTTACAGCTTGGATGGCGATCTGTTTTTCTCGCTCGTAGGACATGGTTTAATGCTGAGATCCTATCTTGACCCCGTTAGTATAGGGGTTGTTCACTCTAAATAGGTTAAGGTATCCATAGTTATCGTTCTACTTCCTGAGCGTCTTGACAAGAAATGTCAGAATCAGCATCGGTATCAGAAGCGACAGCCAGAGTAGTCTGGGATTTTGTTTCGTTCAAAGGATTGGAGAAAAAGTCTCCCGTCTGAGGCGGTAAGGTGGGGTCAAGGACAATTTCCGCCAAACTTTTCACTACCCCCGTCACCGGAATCGCCAGAATGACGCCCAAGATTCCGCCAATTTTAGCCCCCAACAACAAAGACGTTAGAATAATCACAGGCGATAAACCGGTTAAGTTGCCCATAATTCGGGGCGCAATTATATTATCTTTGACCTGTTGCAAGGCGACAGATACTCCCAAGACTTCCAAGGCTAGCCACCAATCAATAAACGCGACGACAATGACTACGGTAGCAATTCCCAGAGTGGCGCCGACAAAGGGAATAATCTCCATGAAGCCGATAAAAACAGCAAACAGCAGAAAAAATGGCACTTGTAATACACGAAAGCCTAAGGTTAAAGTTGTTGCCATAAACAACCCTAGTAAGAGTTGACCGGATACAAACCGCTGAAGATTGCGTCGCAGTGCTTGAGTTAAGCTATCACGGATTTTGGCAGAAAAAATACTGGTAAGACCACGCCATAGTCGCTCACCATCAATGAGCATGTAAAATGAAAGAACTAGGACTAAAATTAAGTCGATAAACCAGTTAAATGTCCCCACAACCAAGCCCAAACCCGTTGACGCGATCGCTTCGGCTTGAGCTTGGATACGTGCCAACAGTTGAGAGCCGAAAATCCGCACGTCAAACGGCAAATTATGCTCAATACTCCAAGCTTGAAAGTCCACCAATTGCTGTTGTCCTTGTTCCAGCAATTCGGGAAACCGAGTCACTAATTGCCGTCCTTGGTTAAATACAGGTGGTGCTAGCGTTAAGGCAATGAATACAACAAAAATGGCAGCAACTAAATAAACCAAAATCGCCGCCACTGTCCGAGGTAAGAAAGGTCGCAGTCCCCCAACGGCATAGTTGAGCAAAAACGCAATCAGAGACGCCGTGAGCAAAATACTAATGATTTCCCCCACATAACTCAGCCCACTCAGCGTCAGCCAACCTGTGACTAAAAGCAGCAGCCATGTGATTAGGAGTTTTTGAATCGGTGAAAATATAGAAGTCATCGCAGTTTTCTGGTTAGCAAAACCTGGCATCCACTATTATTAGGTCGCCATTGAGTCAGATAAGACCTAAAACTGATATTAGCAGGTTATTGAGCAAGTTTCAGATCAGATGGAGCCACCCATTTAAAATCTTGGATTGTAGCCGCTTAGCTTTAGGGTGGGTTGCATCCGTTAGCATCCATAGACCAGCAAAAGTAATGCTATAATCTGGAGATATAATTCCGTTCAAGGCTTCTGATTATCCTGGCTAAACCCATGCAAGATCCCAAGAAGGTGTCTCATACAGCGAGCCAAACCTGGCAACTATTCAAAGATGTGGGACTAAAAGCTATTCCTATTATTCAGCTCAGAGAATCCCTCTTGAAAGATTCAAAGCTAACTCAAAACTATTTAGTGCTGATTGTTAGCTCCTGTTTAATTGCTTCATTTGGGTTACTCTTGAATAGTGCTGCTGTAATCATTGGTGCGATGATTATTGCCCCCTTGATGATGCCACTGCGGGGATTTTCATTTGCTACATTAGAAGGAGATTTGAAACTGCTATGGCGAAGTTCTATTTCTATTTTTTCCGGAACAATGCTGGGGATTGCTTGTTCATGGATAGTTGGCACAATTATCAGTATTCCTGAGTTTAAAGAGCAAGTTTTATCCAGAACTCAACCCAATCTTATTGATCTTTTAATTGCTTTAGTCGCCGGCGGAGTGAGTGGTTACGCAAAAATTCGTCCAGAGATTGGTGATGCTGTTCCAGGTACAGCGATCGCGGTTGCCCTTATGCCGCCGCTTTGCGTAGTTGGACTTACACTCTCCCAGGCAGAGTGGGGATATACTCAAGGAGCTTTTCTGCTCTATATCACCAATTTGATTGGAATTATCATCCCCCTTCTATTACAGTTGTTGTTCGCTCGGTAGAGCCAATCACACCTCAAGATGTGACACTATTGGAAGATTTAATCAAAACTAAGATTGGACGAACATTTAAAGTGGTGTTCGATGTGACAGCATCTACAAAAGTTGAATCCCAAACGGAGTCACAAAAATCAAATAATTGACTCCCGGAAAATCTACGGCTCATTTTCTCATTTTTTAGTTTCACATTTCATTCTGAAGATGGATAATGTTATAATTAAACTGTGATATGGGCTTTAAGGCTAAATTATTTGGCGTCATCGAATCGACTTCAAGTACCCCCAAGTTCTGAGTTATTCCCTCTAGAGGATAATTTATTTGTTAGTCTAATCAATAGATGGAGTTAGAGGGGGTAGCTTAGTTGTATTGACTAGTTACCACTACCTGAGAAGTCAAACGTCTCGTCAAAAGTCTGTGGTCATGCCTAGGTTCAACCTTTTGAGCCTGTTGGGGGGTTGGTACATTCGGAGCCATCGGCGTGCCATGGAACAAGAGAGTACCTTTGACACTGAATCGGGTTAAATCTCTAATGAGTTGAGGACTGAATTAACTCTATGCTATAAATAGAGTCTTTGAAATCTTATTGGGTGGAGTAGATCGAGTAGAATGAAACAAGTGGGAACTCATCTGGTCGTTGACGCATGGGAAGCGCCTGAAGACCTTCTCAATGATCCTGAAGGAATTCGCCGCGCCTTGATTGATGCGATTTCTGTTGGAGAAGGAACTCTCATTGATTTATGTGTACACCAGTTTAGTCCCCACGGAGTAACGGCGACAGCGACATTGGCGGAGTCTCATATTGCTATCCATACCTGGCCCGAACATGGCTATTTTGCCGCTGATTTGTTTTTTTGCGGGTGTGGTAAGCCAAAAGAAGCCATGAAACTGCTACAAACAGCGCTCCAAGCTAAACAGGTGCGGATGAGGGAAATTGTACGCGGTTTTGATTTGATACCGGAAATTCATGAGCGAATCGAAGATTCAGTCTATCAGATGGTGAGGTAGGTGGTTTTTTAAGATCATTTCTCAAAAAGGGCAAGGCTAATTCAACCTTGCTTTTTTTTTGGGAAAGCTTATAAATTGGTTATCACGAGACAAGCTAGAGTGGTTCTATAGGGTTGGGCGATTACCTGAGAGACGAGAGTTAGGGCATAGCGGTGTCATACTCAAATTACACTTAAATGACCGAACCATTGAGCCAGTAGAGTCACCCTGGAGGAAAAAAGCATGTTAGAGACAATTATAGTGTTTGTCTTGGGTTTGACCCCCCCAGTGCTTTCCATCTGGGTGATGCACCGAGCTAAGGAACAGGCGCAAATTAGGTTAAGAAATTCTATTCAAGCATCAACGGCTAGGGTACTACCAAGAAATCCATTACCGCCTGATCAGTATTATCTCGAAGGCGTTGGTTATTTAATCGGTGATATTACCTGTCGATTTAATGCTCGTTCGGCTTATATCCGCTGCGCGGTTAATCCCTCAGGTCCTTGTGATAACTGTTGCGACTACGAACCCAGGGAATTTTAATCTTCCGATTTGATGTAGGTAGTTCACTGTTTCTTTTGAAAGTAAGCGGTAGCTAATTGAGTGAGGTATTGAATTTCGCTTACATCAGGACTCTGAATTTGACTATCCATTCTGAGCCAGAGTAGATATTCAATATTACCTGCAGGACCGGTTATGGGAGACCAAGTTAAGCCTTGATAGAGCCAGCCTAAATCCTGAGCGGTTGGTAAAACTTGTGCGATCGCGCCAGCCTGATCCTTAGGATCGCGCACAACGCCCTTTTTGCCAACCCGTTCTCGTCCCACTTCAAACTGTGGCTTCACCAGCAACACCACCTCACGCGGCGCTTGCAGCAGATTCCATAAGGCTTTCAGGATTTTCGTCAGGGAAATGAACGACACATCTACAACCCCTAAATCTGGATAAATCCCCTCCTTGTCTTCTTTGTCTACTTCAAGAGATTCTCCATATAAATCAGCAGGTTCTAGATAGCGTAAATTTGTGCGTTCTTTCAAAATCACCCGGTGATCATTTCGCAATCTCCAAGCCACTTGTCCATACCCCACATCAACACCATAAACCCGTTCTGCCCCCCTTTGCAGTAAGCAGTCGGTAAAGCCGCCGGTGGAAATACCCCCATCTAAGCAAATACGTCCTTCGACAGCAATGCCAAACTCGTCTAAGGCTTTAGCTAACTTTTCCCCACCTCTAGAAACATAAGGGGATTTCTGAGCAATTTTAATCTCGGCGGTTGTCTCTATTTCAGTTCCGGGTTTATCGACAAGCTGCTGATTGACCCGCACTTCTCCCGCCCGAATCAACCGCTGTGCCTGTTGCCGGGATTCGCATAAGTTAAGGTCTACTAATAAGGTATCCAATCGTTGTTTCAATCGTCTAATCGATTAACCCATAAATCTCCCCTATTATCATACTCATACCAAGGAACCCCCTTTTGCCATGGCGATTGAAATCGCACCTACACAAACTAAAGTCCGCCTGCTTCGGAAAGAGGGCATGGCGCGTCTTTCCGGGGCGGGTTTCACTACTATCTTTTCGGTTGCACAAGGGATGTGACTAAACCCGCCCCGATGCAGATGTCTAACTTTCCATGAAAATCAGTTATTTGTAGTGGCGTGGCACACCTAGACATTCTCGCATTCTCGTTCCCAGGTCTGAGAAGGGAATGCCTTTGGGAGGCGGAGCCATTGAACAGCATTTCCACCCTAAAGGGGTTTGGGAACCAAACCCCTACTGTTTGAAACCCCCATCTCCTTCATCTTCCAGACGTGCCATGGCACGTCTCTACACCGCTCCCCTCTCACCCTCATCTCCAGTTTTTAGGGTGAACTTAAGGTAAAGTTATTGATAATCTTGGCGATATCTGTTGCTTGAGTGGGATAGAGTTTGGCGAGATGTCCACACATTTTATAGGCCGCATCTAGGTAGTAGGCACAGGGAATTAACAGATGTTTGAAGTTTTCTTTATCGCCTGTCTCGACAAAGGCAGCCGCGATATCGGGAAGGTGTTGATTGCGGTTGATGAGAATTTTCTCGGCGGTTAAAAGTGCCTGTTCAATGCTTATGGCTTTTACCTGTGCTTTGGCAATCTCAACCAGCGCCCATGCCCGTTTGGATGAATCCTCAATTTGCTTAGGGGTGCGGATGGCGGCGGTGAAATTTTCTGCTGTTGGCTGAGTTTTGGCAATCTCAAGAAGCGCCCTTGCCCGTTCGTAGGAATCCTCAATTTGCTGAGCGGTGCGGATGGCGGGGGTGAAATTTTCTGCTGTTGGCTGAGCTTTGCCAATCTCAAGAAGCGCCCTTACCCCTTCGTAGGAATCCTCAATTTGCTGAGCGGTGCGGATGGCGGCGGTGAAGTTTTCTGCCTGTGCCTGAGCTTTGGCAATCTCAAAGAGCGCCGATGCCCGTTTGGATGAATCCTCAATTTGCTTAGCGGTGTCTAGGGCGGCGGTGAAGTCACTCCCTTCGACAAGGTTCTGGCACAGGTTGGCGAGACTATTATCATCTAAAATTAGCCTTGAGAGCGCCTTAAACGTCCCTTTTGTCGCTGTCAATAGATGCGTCAGTAAGTAAACAGCACAATCGCTCATCCAAGATGTTGATAAACGGGGCAAATCCTTCTGCTGCAATCGCTCCAAGGTTTCCCTCGCTTGCTCCATTTTCTCTGTATCCTGGGTGTCATTTGTTGCCAACTCCCACGCCAGCAGCAGATACCACAAGATACAGCGTTCAATATCAAACTGCTCCGCCAGCGCCCAGGCTTTGGTGATACTGCCTGCTCGCAACGCCTCCAAGGGTGACTCTTGGGTGGTTATCTGTATCAGTCGCCCTGCGTGTAGCAGCAGAAACTCTGCCATCCCAGCCGCATCATCGGTTTTGGCTTTATTCCACAACGCTATCTGCACCGTCTTTAGGGGCAAATCCGGCTGCTCTGGTAACTGTTGCCGTTGAGCCGTAACATAGTCTTGAGGTTTATCGATACGGCTATGACTAATAAAGGCTTTCTTGCATTATTCCATATTATAAATAATGGCACTATTATAAACGCCTCTTGGTGTTTGATGCATTATCGGGAACCCCCCACCTGGTAAGGGCACGGCAATGCCGTGCCCCTACAGGGATACATTTCTTACAGACTTGAGCCAGTTTGAGGGTAGGATTTGTATCATCACAGACAAATGCCTTAACCCCATTTCTCTACACTATTTTGTATCGAGTCAGCTAAGTGCCAATGTAGAAGATTGAATACGTGCGATCGCGGCAATCAATTATATAAATCTTGAGGTTTACCAAGACAAGAATAGAGTGATTCCATTTGAATCGTAAACATACGGGTATACTGCAGATGGTCACAATCTGAAACTTTGTCAGGGTTTGCCTAGAGCGCCAGTCCAGTAATCAAAATAGATACAAAAATAGCCAAAAAACTGTAACAAAAACGACAAAATTTTCCCTTTTGTAGAGACGTTCCGGCGGAACGTCTCTACCAACTCTATTAGAAGTTGCTTCGCTTTTGGTTCCATGGGGGAAGCCAGCGGATGCGGGAGCTTTTTGTTGCACGGGGGGAACCAGAAATTAATCAAAGTCCCCCTTTAGATCCCCCTTCCGTCCCCCTTTTTAAGGGGGAAACCAAAGGATGCTTCGCTTTTTGTTCCATGGGGGATTTAGGGGGATCTAAACTTTGAGCGCTAGTTATACAAAGTTTTAAGTTGACACCAATGGGCATTGCCGTACCCCTTCTATAGATATTCCCCTCAAGGAATAGCTACCAAAACAACGAAACCCAACCGAAAAATTTCAGCACTAACGCTTAACCAAACTGCTCCTCAATCTCCAAATTAAACAGCGTTTGCAGCGTCTGCATCGCTTGGCGTCTGGCTTCAATATCCTGCTGCGCCCTTAACTGCACCATCGGATCATGGAGAATTTTATTCACAATTCCCCGTGTCAGCGCTTCGATAATTTCTTGATGCTTATCGGCAAACTCTGAACCCAACCGGGATAGGGCTTTTTCTAACTCCTGCTCCCGGATACTTTCGACTTTCTCCCGCAGACTACTAATTGTACTCACCGTTTCGAGCGATCGCCACCAAACCTCAAATGCTTCCACCTCTTCTTCCAGTAAGCTTTCCGCTTCCATCGCCATCTGACGGCGGCTTTCGGTATTTTGCGCCACCACCGCTTTTAAGTCGTCCACATTAAAGGCTTGAACCTGTTCGAGTTCATTGACATCGGCATCCACATTACGGGGTACGGAAATATCAAATAGCATTAAGGAGCGACTGGGAACAAGATGGACTTCCAGTTTAGCGCGATCCAGGATCGGTTCTGTCGCACTGGTACTCGTAAACACCATATCCGACTGCGTAATCACCGCTATCATCTCAGATAGAGGATGTACCGTTAACTGAGCATTTTCAAACTGCTTTGCCAACTCTTGGGCGCGTCGAGTTGAGCGATTAATAATGGCGATTGACTCAGCACCTTTAGAAAGCAGGTGTTGTACCAGCAGACGCGACATCTTCCCAGCACCGATAATTGCCACTCGGTAAGCCGCCAAGTTTTGCACTTCCATCTGGGCGAGTTCCACCGCAGCGGAACTAATCGAAACCGCCCCTGTACCAATGCTGGTTTCAGTGCGGACTCGCTTACCTGCGGTAATCGCTTGTTTAAACAGTCGGTTAAGCAGGCGTCCAATTCCCTTGTATTGCTGACCGACTTTATGGGTATGCTTCACTTGAGATAAGATTTGCCCTTCGCCCAGGACTAGACTATCAAGTCCCGCCGCAACGCGCATCAAGTGCATGACTGCATCGTGATGTAACAAAATGAACAAATGGGGGCGTAATTGATGCAAGGGTACATGAGAGTTATCTGAAAGGAACTGACTGACTTCACGAACACCCTTTTCCGTTTCCTTCGCCACAATATAAATTTCCAGGCGATTGCAGGTACTGAGGATCGCCACTTCTTCAACATGGGGGTAGCTACAGAGTTGTTGCATGGCGTCTTCTAGTTGGGCTTCGGGAATGCTCAGTTTTTCCCGTACTTCAACTGGCGCTGTTTTGTGGCTTAAACCTACGACGGCAATATTCATTGTGTTCTCCGAATCTCTATCGTTGGGTTGGGTCAACTATTAGGCTTGTTTTAAAGATAAAGAAAATTGAGAAATTTTTCTGAAAGCGATAGGCAATTGGGCATACGTTCACAAATTACCCGGGGAATTTACTGCCCTGTCGTACTTGATTCCGATCAAGAATCTGATCAATCAACGCTAAGCCAGAGTAAGTAGCATTATCATAAAAACTCTTCCGTTGCGGGAAACTCCGTGTCTTCAGACCGGAGAGGAACGCGCGGTAGCGGTTTAAGAAGCA
>NZ_JBKHUP010000070.1:0-44216 GCF_046565525.1 Coleofasciculus sp.
ATTCTCCTGAATGAAGGAGTCCGGGCTTGGCTGGCGCCTCAAGACCAACCACACCAGAAGTTTGTATTCCCTGAGGAAGTTCTACCTCGCGGTAACGCTCTCTAATGAGTTGGACTTAGCTATCAGCTTTTCTCCCCTACCTTCGGGTAGGGGAATTTTTTTCTGTTCATGGTTCATGGTTGAGGCGGGTTGAGTTGCATCTGGGTCAAAAAGAAACGATAGTCGTGAAACCCACCCCTACATTCGGAAAAACTTTCCCGCCTCCCCCTTGCAAAATCAAAAGGGTGTGTTATTCTGATTAAAGGTGAAGAAACACCTGATGACTGACGGATTTAAAAAAACCGTACAGGGATTAAGGAGGTGATGCCCATGAGCGATAGTAGTAAATGCATGGGTCATCTGATTGGAGTTAGCCGGCTGTGCGTCGGAGCTGTTCTCTAACAGCTAGCTCAGTTCTCTTCGGAGAACTCATTTATTGAGCAACTGGGCTGGTTAAGGAGTTCCTTCCGGCAGTCTGGTTTCAATCAGAAGACCCGCTAGACCGCTCTCACACTAAGTACTATAGATTTTATCTGAGGATTTTATCTACGTACTTCTCGTGAGAGCGGATAGTTTTTGGGAATTTTTTAACTGAAGTTGATCGCCCGAGAAAGAGTATGGCTGAGTTACTCAGTGACGCAGAAATTCAACGGTTTCGCGAAAGTCCCCACTCGATGACTTCAGGCTACTGAAAACCCAGACCTCCGCGATAGCAGGTCTGAGTAGTTTATCCTATAGGACGCGAGTGCGCGTTCAGCTTTCTGATGCTATTGGTGGCGTTTGTCAATAAGATTGTTGAACCAGCAGAAGCGGCTGGACATCATCCCAATTTAGCGATTTCGTATAACAAAGTGACGATTAGCCTAACCACCCATGATGCTGGGGGTTTGACAGCTAACGATTTTGAGATGGCTCAAACGCTGTCCAAGTTAAGTGCATAGCTGTAAAAGGCTGATAAGGCAAGGGCTTAAGTACCAGTTTATAAAGCTTGACATCTAGGACGGCTTGTGTAGTACAAGCTGTCTATTTAGTTATATAATTGGCAGTATTAGCCAAAAGCTTAGCGATTGAGCGATTGGCAGATGGAGAAGAGTTCCCAGACGAACCTGAAAATAAAATAAAATATACCATCTACCATATAGACGATGTACCATAGTGCGAGAAGGGCAATCTAATTCTTTCTGTAAAGGTGTGAGGACAGAAGATGTCGAAATTACTGTGGAAGTCTCTACTTATTAGCCCAGCGGTATTAGGTGTAACCTTAGTTGCATCTACGGTGGGAGTCCGTGCAGCAGATAGCGCCAATTTGCCTATTGCTGACACTCAAACAGCGACGCCAGAAGTTCAGTTTGATGGTGTGGCTGATATTAAGGTCTCAGAGGAAATTGCGGTCAATCCGGAACAGTTAACTCCAGCAAGTCTAGGGGTGAAGCCAGAGGCACAACCCAGCCTAGCTCAAGCTGTACCGGCTACACCCAATAATGATGCTGAGATTTTAAATCAAATCAATGACTACAGCAGCGAAGGTGGAAACTCCAGCGGACAAGTGACCAGTGTAGGTCAGTTACGTGATGTTTCTCCGGGAGACTGGGCGTATGAAGCGCTACGTAGCCTAGTTGAACGCTACGGCTGTATTGCAGGGTATCCAGATGGTACATTTCGTGGAAATCGGGCGCTGACTCGTTACGAATTTGCCGCTGGTTTGAATTCTTGTTTGAACCAAATTGAGCGTTTGATTGGTACGGGTGGTTTTGATGATACTGAGCTAGTAACCCTGCGGCGGTTAATTCAGGAATTTGAAGCAGAACTGGCGACCCTAGGGGCGCGAGTTGATAATCTGGAAGGTCGTGTAGCGTTCTTGGAAGATAATCAGTTTTCCACGACGACCAAGTTAAGGGGTGAAGTGATTTTTGCCCTCACTGATTCGTTTGGTGGTTTCGATTTTGGCTTCGATGACGGTATCAATATTGTGGAAGAGGATGACACGAACACTGTCCTTGGCGGCAGGGTTCGTTTAGAATTTAACACTAGCTTTACTGGTCAAGATCGATTAGTCACTCGCTTGGCGGCTAACAACTTAGACGCTTTTCGTCCTAACAGCCCTACTATCTTAGACAATGGCACGGGAGAGGAGTTGTTTTTTAATACAGGCGAGGCGTTCCAAACCTTCAATATTGGACCTGGAAACAATAATGATGTTTTCGTAGACTGGTTGGCTTATTACTTCCCCTTCGGCAGCTCAAAAGTCTACATAGCAGGTGCGGGAGGAATTCATAGCGACTACGCTCCCACGCTAAATCCTTTCTTTGAAGACTATGACGGCGGGAACGGCGCACTGTCCACGTTTGCTTCTGAAAACCCCATCTATCGTATCGGTGGTGGTGCAGGTGCAGCACTTAGCTTGGGTGTTGGTCCTTTAGAGAGGGTTTTAGGTCCGAGTACCCTGACGGTTGGCTACTTAGCTTCCGATGCTGCAAATCCAGGAGAAGACGAGGGTTTATTAACTGGGGAATATGCGGCTCTAGCCCAGCTCAATTTCAACATCGGTGACCGGATTGGCATTGGTGCAACCTATGTCCATGCTTATCACGGTGCCGGCGGTGATATTTTTGACTTGGGTGCTGGGCGTGCTACTGGCGAGGGTGCAGTTGTAGGTACGTATTTGGCTAATAACCCTAGTGAGGTAGCAGCAATCCTGAATCCAGGGTTAGATGTAACTCCGACGGTCACCAATTCCTACGGTATAGAACTGGCTTTGCGTCTGAGTGAAAATATTTCCATCAGCGGTTTTGGTACGTTTACAGACGCCATCCTCATCGGTCAAGGCGGCGCTGAAATTTGGACTTACGGCGCTGGGGTAGCGTTGAGTGATTTTGGTAAAGAAGGTAACCTGTTAGGAATCTTCGGTGGTGTACAACCCTATCTGGGAAGTACGAGTACTCCAGGTCAGGATTTCAAGCGGGGAGGCTCCGACGATTTACCCTGGCATGTTGAAGCCTTCTACAAGTACCAGGTTACAGACAATATCTCACTGACTCCAGGTGTAATCTGGCTACTTAATCCTAACCAAGGTGGTGACGACGCAGTCATTGGTACACTCAGAACTACGTTTACGTTCTAAGCCAATTTTGCCTTTGGCAAAATTAGCCTGAAAATTAATCAATTTTCTGACCCCGCCAGTGAGCGGGGTTTTTTCAGCTTGCCCAACCTTTACCGAAAAATTGGGTCTAAAGCCTCGTCCTTAAAGGACGACTTTGTGTTAAAGTTCACTTAGAGGAAAGGGTATTAAACCTCTATAAAAACCCAGAGCCGAGAGGCATCGCACCTTGAAAACTAGGCTATTCGGGTTCTGTACAGAAAGGCTTGTACAGGTAAAAAGTCTAAGCAACAAGCACGCCCAAAACACATTCTTTCTTGTTTTCAATAGTACGATAGGGCATATCGAAACTAGCTTCTGTAATGGAGCAAAACGCTTCTGGAGAGATGCTCCTCTGGTATGAAATAGGCGACTATTTCATAGTAAGAGTGCTCGATGAAAGAAGAATCCTCACGCCTTTAGGCTGAGGAGTGTCAACAGCAAATCCCACCGGAAAACCGGGGTATACTGGGAATGGTTGCCCTGAAATGAATCAAGTGGAATCTGTGGAACTCTCCTGTAAGACGGAATATACCCTGCTTGCCCTCTTAGAACTCACGGGTCATTACAATGAGGGAGAACCCTTACAAATCCGACAGATTGCCAAGCAACAAAATATTCCCGATCGCTATTTAGAGCAGCTTCTGGCAACCCTGAAACGTGGAAATATAGTTCGTAGCCAACGGGGGGCTAAAGGGGGCTACCTTCTGGCGCGGGAACCCTGGACAATTACTCTGTTGGATGTTATCAACTGCCTAGATGGTGCAACCGCAATAGCCTCTGGTAGCAAAACAAGGGCGATAACTGAAGCCAGTGCTATCGTCCAAGAAACATGGGAGGAAGTCCGCGATCGCACCAATGAAATTTTGCAAGATTATACTCTGCAAGATTTATGGGAGAAACTGAATAATCGACGACAGTTAAACATTATGTATTACATCTAAATTAGGACGTCCCTATTCCCTATTCCCTGTTCCCTGTTCCCTGACAAAGGACAAAGGACAAATCAGATGTCATCCTTTAATCATTACCAAACACTAGATATTCACCCGCAAGCAACAGCCCAAGAAATCAAGCAAGCCTATCGGCGTTTAGCTAAGCGTTTTCATCCCGATAGTCAAACTGAAACGTCTAATGTAGAAAAAATCATCGAGATTAATGGGGCGTATGAAATTCTCAGTGATCCTCAGCGTCGCCGTTTTTATGACCAACAGCTTTTCAATCTACAGTTTTCATCTAAACTCCGCACTCGCCAACAGCGCAACGAAGCGGCGCAAAAACAGTATCAACGTCAACGGAGGCGATCGTACAATGCTGATACTCACCTAGAGGATTGGTTGCAGCAAGTCTATAAACCAGTGAACCGATTAATTATTCCCATTCTCAAATCCCTGAATACGCAAATCAATCAACTAGCGGCTGATCCCTTTGACGACGAACTCATAGCAGATTTTCAGACGTATCTAGAAAACTGTCGTCATGATCTCAATCAGGCTCAGATTACCTTTCGTTCCCAACCCAATCCCTCTCCTGTTGCTGGTGTTGCGGCTTCCTTGTATTACTGTCTCAATCAGTTGGGGGATGGTATTGATGAGTTAGAACGCTTTACCTTCAACTACGACGAACATTACCTGCATATCGGTCAAGAACTCTTCCGAATCGCCACCAGCTTACGCCACGACGCTCAAGATGCCATTAAGCATATAAACTATTAATTATAAATTTTATAATTAATCGTTAACAAAAAACAAAAAACGAATGACCAATGACCAATAACCAATGACCAATAACCAATATTCGTTTATCCTAGAATTAGTGCTAATTTACAGAAATTTACAGATTCTGACTTGCCTCAAAAACGCATGAAATGCATCATTAACCGCCGCGCCCAGTTTTCTGCCAGTCACCGCTATTGGTTACCCGAACTGAGTGAAGCTCAAAACAAGCAGAAATTCGGTCGAGGTGCCCAGTTTCCCGGTCATGGACATAATTATGTCCTATTTGTTTCCCTTGAGGGTGACCTAGACGAATACGGTATGGTGCAAAACCTATCGCAGGTCAAAAAGTTGATCAAGCAAGAGGTCACCAGCCAATTAGACTATGCATATCTGAACGATGCTTGGCTAGACTTCCAGGAAACCCTACCCACGACCGAAAACATTGCTCGTGTTATTTGGCAGAAGTTAGCACCTTATTTGCCACTTGTCAAGATACAACTATTTGAACATCCAGAACTTTGGGCTGATTATTTAGGAAACGGAATGGAAGCATATCTCACCCTATCGACCCACTTTAGCGCCGCTCATCGGCTAGCTCATCCCCAACTCAGTTATGAGGACAACTGTGAAATCTACGGCAAATGCGCTCGTCCGAACGGTCACGGACACAATTATCATTTAGAGGTTACTGTAAAAGGGGAAATCGACCCGCGCACCGGGATGATTGTCGATTTGGGAGCGCTGCAGAAGGTAATCGATGATTATGTCGTAGAACCCTTTGACCATACCTTCCTGAACAAAGACATCCCATACTTTGCCCAGGTTGTACCGACGGCGGAAAATATTGCCCTCTATATTCGGCAATTACTCCAGTCACCGATCCAAAAATTAGGAGCGAAACTGCATAAAGTTAAACTCATTGAAAGTCCCAATAACTCCTGTGAAGTCTATTGTACAGGTGAAGCATCATCGGTAGAACCGGACGCGATCGCATCCCCTGTTCTAACCTTAGTTTAGACCGATTAACACAATAGGGTAGAATCTACGTCTATGATGATGTTGGTCTATTGAGCAGCGATCAAACCCCTGCCCCTGCCTTCCATAGTCGTTGAGAGTCTAGATCCCCGGCTTCTTAGAGACGTCGGGGTTCTAGGTGCTAAAAAGTCGGGGTTCTGGGTGCTGTTTGGCTTCCGGATGCTTCTTTCCCACTCACGTAACGAGTGAATAGAAGAGGGAAACATTGACATCCCCCCACCGCTAAATCAAAGATTATAGCGGGATCATTCTCGCCGATTGAGGTAAATGAGCCAGGTATGGCAGAGTTTGAGTATCAGTCTTTTGCTTCCACCGAAGTCATAAGAAAACTTTTGGTAATATGGGCGAAAGCTTCATTATTCTGCCTATTATACCCATCTAGCTCACACAAACGATAAAATGTCCTACTTGAGGTCACAGTAGAGGAACTATGGAAACGAATCCACAAAAATCTGAATATACTGAGGGTACTTCCCCAGAGGTCAAAACTACTCCAGCGGACGCGAAAAAAATCCCAGAGTCTACAGTAGATGTCAATGTTGACCAACCGGGGACAGTAGCCCAACTCCCTGGTAACAACCAACCCATGCTGCCTCCCGCTGGTCAAACCACGGATCAAGCTTGGCAGGAGTGGGTACAGCCTGTGTTTGACTTTTTGTCCAAACTTCCGGCGATAATCAGCTCATTTTATTATGAGTACCAACAAGCCATCATTTTGATTGGGCTAGTGATAGCCGGCTTTATTACCGTGTATGTCACCCTAGCTGTACTGGATGCCATTAACGACATTCCCTTATTAGCCCCAATTTTTGAACTTGTCGGGATTGGTTACACTATCTGGTTTATTGCCCGTTATCTTTGGAAAGCCGAAAGTCGCAAAGAATTGGCTCAAGAGTTTGATGCTCTTAAAGGACAATTGCTCGGCAAAGACTCAACTCAGAGTTAACTTGATCAATATTCCCACCTGAGTCTTGGATTTGGGTGGGGATTAACTCGAATAATTCTAGGCATACTACAAATTTCTTGATTACTCTCCTCACTAGCTTGATTTGCCGTTAGCGAATTGACTAAATCAGAAATACCCTCTGCTCCAGTTTTTTGCAGGGTTTGCAAAAGCTGATAACTGTGGCTAATTAAATCGGTTACCTGAATTTCTTCATAAATAGGTTGGTAGTCACCTAAGCGTCTAATTCCCTCCCCAAGCAAGATGACAGCGCCACGCCAGTTAAGATTATTGAGGTGGTAGCAAGCGACCGAAATCTGTAATATGCCTTGATAAAACTGTTTTTTTGGCTCGACAGCCTCCATCCACAACGCCTCTAAGGTGTCGTGACAGGCATAAAATTCCTGTTGATTAAATTGCTCAACACCTTGCCAAAATTGCTCAGTCATGGGTGATTAATTCTAATGTATGAGTCATTGGTCATTTAAGGTTAAAAATGACCAATGACCAATGACAATAAAGACAATTAAGCCATGCTATCTCGAACGGATTGAATCTCCTCCATGGCAATGTCCTGCTGTTCTCCAGAAAATTCGTTGTCTGGCGTCAAAAACAACATACAGTGGCATTCTTTGCGCTCACGCATGGGGATGCAAGGACAATTCCAATAGGTGGCTTTCACCTCGGCTTCTTTGTCTTCATAATGACGGCAAGGACATAGGGGTGAACCTAAATCATCTTTGTGCTTAGCCAATCCTTCAATGACGACAGCCGTTACCGACGGGTCAACACAAAAGTAAGTACCCGTTCGTTTTGCATAAGTTTCGGCGAAATTCTTCATCGCCGCCAGTGTTTTCTCATTGGAAAGATTGGTGGTTTCTGATGTACTCATAAGTAAAATTCGCTAGATACCCTATTCCTTGGCGTGGTCGTTCAACTTTTGTTTGCATTTTAACGCAAACCAGGTTCCCCGAAGGTCATGAAGAGTTGTTAAGTTCGGGTAAGGGATTGTTGTAACTGACGTTGTAAGGGTTCTTCAGGATCAATGATTCTACCCGCGCAATTGGTAAGTCCTGAAGCCTGTCGGTCAGGTTCGGCTAATGTTGATGGAGACCAAAATAACCAACGACTGCCAGGAGGGAGGGAATTGAGACTGGAGGATTCTTGTGTGAGCCAGATTAAGGGAAGATAAGGAGGATCGCCAGTTTCTGTATCTTCTCCAGGTTGGGTCGCAGCCAGGGCTTCTAAGACGACTTGATTGCCGTGTAATAACCCTGTTCTAGCTGTCCAGAGTCTAGCGTCAAGCTGACGAGAACAGGCATAGAAGTAGAGGGAGGCGGCGGCAATAACGGCTGATTCAAAATCCTCAGATTGCCAACTTACCGAACTATCAAGGCAAATGATAATTTCTTGAGATCCGGTAAAGACTTCTAACTCCCGTACCATCAATTCCCCATAACGGGCGCTGGTGCGCCAATGAATCAGACGAGTTGCATCACCCACACGGTAAGGTCGTAGCGATCGCGTCAGGTCTTCTGTGGCTGATTGAGAACGGCGATCGCTTAACAGTTGTAAACTATCATCTGTGCCGATTTCGTCTACGATGGGGCAACTGGTCAGGGGTAATACCGTGGGATAAACAACCGCTGTGGCTGGCGCATGGCGGCTACGACGACACCAAAATAATCCTACGGGGTTTCCGGTTCTCAGTTGGATCTCATGCCAATGGTAGACGCCCCGCTTTTTGGTGGAATGGAAATAAACCCAGTGATAGACACGGCTCGGCGCAATGGTTTCAATCGCGGTTTGCAGGGGTTTTCCCAGTTCCGATTGGAGCATGTCCTGAACTTGTAAAAGGGTTTTGGCACGAGCCGTGGGATTTTCAATATCGATTTCAATGGTGAGTTCCTCGCCCACACTCACCGGAAAGATGGGATGTCGGTGGACTTTCAGATGACGTAGCGACAAGGGCGGCAAGATAGCCGCTAACCCCAATAGGGCAAAGATTATACCACTGATGACATACAGCCATCCTGACATGGTATTGGTCGCCGCACCAAAGAAACAAATCGCAATACCTGCTAATATCCATCCAGCATAAGCAGGAGTGACCCAATGGGTTTCTAACCAATCCGTGATCCGAGTAATGACTCCCATTTGACACAATCCCTACCCTGTTTAAGGTTTGATCTTATCCCATTCAATCAAATGACTCCAGAGTTGGGTGAAGCATTTTTGCAGCCAGTTATGATGCTTCGGAGTAAGTTTTTGGCAAAAATGCTTCACCCCTACGACTGATGAAACCATGCCGTTAGTGCCACAGCCAAAGCATCTGCTGCATCATCTGGCTTGGGTATAGTCTCTAAATTTAACTCTCGTGTCACCGCTTGCTGTACCTCGTACTTGTCCGCGTTACCATAACCCGTCAACGCTTGCTTCACCTGCCCGGGTGTAAACTCCACCATTGGCACCTGATGCTGGGCTGACACCAACGTGACAACCCCCCGTGCCTGAGCTACGGTAATTGTCGTACTCATCCGATAAAAAAACAGCTTCTCTACGGCAACTAGATCTGGCTGCCACTGTTCGAGTAAGGTATGCAAATCTTCATAAATTGTACAGAGTCGCTGCCCCATCTCTGTCCGTGCTGGCGTCTGAATTACACCAAAATCCAATAACTGCACCAATTCAGAGGTTGATTGTCCCTGAACCTTGGTCATCTGTTTGACTTCAGCTTGGCAGATAATTGCCCCAAAACCTAAAATCGCTAGTCCTGGGTCTAGTCCTAAAATTCGCTTTCCCATCTACCTTGCCGTATCCTAGAACACCAGTCTAGTCGTTTTGATGATCTACTTCCCCATGAGATTAATCGCCATCCCAGTATAATTCCCAGAATGTATCCTGACAGACATATCCAAAAGAGCTAATAAAGAATATGGCACAGTTGACAATCGACAACTCTCTACTCACGTCAAGGACTTGAGCAATTACACTGCTCTTAGCTAAAGTCTATCCAGTTTTGTTCTCTGTTTCTGGTATCAGCGATGTCCTCAATTAGTCTCTTCAAACGCGCTCTACGTACCCTGCACAATGAGTCAAGAGGTAGGACGCCTCGACAAGTCAATCGGTGGTTTAAGTGGTTAGCGCCCGGACTTTTCGTCAAACGCTGGTTGCTTCTGAGTGCCATAGGTGTACTACTGACGAGTCTGGGGGTGGCGATTTGGGCAAAGCTAACCCCCATTTTTTACTTAATCCAACTCACGTCCACCATTCTGGAAACAATCACCACGGTTATCCCCAACTATGTATCCGGACCGATCGCGATTATTTGTGGTCTGATTTTCATCTTCTGGGGACAAACCCGGACGGTGGGTTCGATTACTGAAGCTTTAAAACCCGGAGGCGATGAAGAACTGATAGACGTGCTGATTGCCCATCGTCGCCTGTATCGTGGCCCAAAAATTGTGGTTGTGGGAGGCGGTACGGGGTTGTCTACCTTACTCCGAGGACTGAAAATTTACAGCGCCCATATTACTGCTATTGTTACCGTAGCCGATGATGGCGGTTCCTCTGGGCGGCTGCGCCAAGAATTTGGGGTTCTGCCTCCAGGAGATATTCGCAACTGTTTGGCAGCTTTAGCCGACCAAGAAAAATTATTAACTGAGCTGTTTCAGTACCGCTTCTCGGCGGGCAATGGTCTAGTGGGTCACAGTTTTGGTAATTTATTCTTGACGGCAATGAGCGAGATTACGGGGGACTTAGAACGGGCAATTTCTGCCAGTTCTCAAGTCTTAGCGGTGCGGGGACGAGTTCTCCCAGCTACGTTGAGCGATGTTTGTCTGTGGGCAGAATTAGAAGATGGGCGTCGGATTGAAGGTGAATCGAATATTACGGCTGCCAATGGTAAAATCGTGAAAATGGGTTGCACGCCAGAAAATCCCCCGGCTCTTCCCGCCGTGCTCAAAGCAATTCACGAAGCCGATTACATTATTATTGGTCCGGGTAGTCTGTATACCAGCATCGTGCCGAATCTGTTAGTCCCAGAAATTACCGATGCGATCGCGGCAAGTACCGTTCCCCGGATCTATGTGTGTAATATCATGACTCAACCGGGTGAAACTGACGGATATACGGTCGCCGATCATGTTCGCGCCCTAGACAATGCTTGTAGTCAACCCCTATTTGATGCGGTTTTAGTGCATCGAAAGGTTCCTTCCGCCCAAGCATTGATTAAATATTCCCAAGTGAATTCCCATCCCGTTTTTCTAGATCGAGAAGAAACCGAGACTTTAGGACGACGCATTGTTTTAGCCAATGTGATGGATGAAGATGAGAACACTAATCTAGTGCGACATAATCCCGAAAAGTTAGCCCGGGTATTGCTACGCTGGTACAGTCGCGCTCATCTGTTGTAATTTAGAGTTGATCGGGTAAAAGGGAAGGAATGACTCAATTGCGTCTAAAGGATGCACAAGCCACGCGATCGCTAGGTGTTCGTCTGGGGGAATCTTTAAGAGCGGGTAGCGTGATTTTACTAGAGGGAGATTTAGGTGCGGGTAAAACCACACTGGTGCAGGGAATTGGTGCAGGCTTGGGAATCACGGACGCGATCGTCAGTCCCACGTTTACTCTAATTAACGAATATCTAGAAGGACGCATTCCACTCTATCATCTAGATTTGTACCGCCTAGAATCGGAAGCCGTAGCTGGGTTATATCCAGAAAGCTATTGGGAAGGCGTGGAAATGCCTTTGGGAATCGTCGCGATCGAGTGGGCGGATCGATTACCCTATTTACCAGAATCTTATCTGCATCTGAATTTAATCTATTTAAGCGAAGGTGGACGTCAAGCCCAGCTGATTTGTGTCTCACAGGGGAAATCTGAGGCGGCGCACGAACTGCGTCTGTGACATTATCCCACACCAGAATCTTTGATTTGGTGTGGGCTTCGATGACCACAAAGCCAAAGTATTGTCATGACAGGGATTGGATTTATGGCTTTCTCCGTAGCACAGGGGGAAATCTTACAGTGATTGGAGTGCAGGTGCATTGAATGGATAGAGGTACAAATGAGCGATCGCAACAAGTCCTACGAACAACTCCTGGCGGAAGTGGCATCCCTACGCCGCCAAGTGATTAAACTGAAAATGACTAAAATGGCGTTTGATGCCCAACATCAGCTCATGAGAACCTTTGCCACAACTTTGCAAGCGGCGAGGGGGACACTGATGATCAGAGCCATGTTGCAACAAATTGTGACGATTGCTACCAAGCTAACTCGTGCTGAATCTAGTAGTTTGTTCTTACTCGATACCCATGGCGTTGTCACCGAAAGTATTCTGGCTCGTGGTGCGACGCTACGGGGACAAAAGCAACGGCTGATTGGTCAAGTATTGGATAAAGGTTTAGCGGGTTGGGTTTATCGTAACCGCCAACTGGGACTGATTACTGATACGATCCAGGACGAGCGCTGGTTGACCTTACCTAATCAACCTTATTCCGTTCGCTCCGCCCTTGGCATCCCCATTCTTATGGGTAAGGAAGTATTAGGAATTCTCACGTTAACCCACTCACAACCTGGACATTTTAGCCCGGAATCTGCTCATCTAATGCAAATCACAGCAGAATCTATGGCACTGGTGCTTGACAATGCTCGACTCTATCATGAACGTCAGCAGCAAGAAATGGACTTGGAGTTACAGCAGACTCAAAAGCAAGCAACCGATCAATCTCGCCAAAGTGTACCTCAATCCTTCCGCGAGAAAGAATTTTCCCGAATTGGCATATATATCCTGTTTGGCGAAGGGAATTTTCTGTATGTCAATCCCAGATTAGCTGAAATTTTTGGCTATACTTTTGGGGAACTGATCTCCTTAGAATCGGTTCTCGATCTCGTATGTCTGGATAATCGTAAGTTTATTGAACAACAAATTTCTAGTTGCATTCAGGGCCAAAACAAAAACCTTTCCTGTCGATTTAAAGGGCAGCGGAAAGATAGAAGTTTGATTAATATAGAAGTCTATGGAAACCGAACTAAACTTTACGGTAGGTTTGTAATTATCGGGGCACTCAGAGCAATGTGACTAGAATTAACAGGTTGAAATAAGCGATAATAATGTATAAATTTTCTGATTAATTAAGAAAATTTAAATTATAAATAAAAATTAAGCTAATTAAAGGATTTAAATAACTTATGACTCAACCTCAAGCTATAAAATCTTTGCTGGAATCAGTGGCGGCTGGCGAAATTAGTCCTGCGGTTGCCTTAGATAAACTCAAACATTTTACCTTTGAGTCAGTTAGTGACTTTGCGAAGATTGACCATCACCGCACATTAAGAACAGGTTTTCCAGAGGTGATTTGGGGTTTAGGTAAAACACCTGATCAAATTGCACAAATTATGGCAGCCATGCGAAAACGCAATTCAGTTGTGATGGCAACGCGCATCTTCCCTGATGTGTTTGCCCAACTCCAAGCCACAGTCCCCGATATCCACTATTATCCGACTGCCCGGATTTGTGCGATCGCGCCCGAAACTGTTCCATCCAATTCTCCAGGAACGATTAGTATTATATGCGCTGGAACCTCAGATTTATGGGTTGCTGAAGAAGCAGCAGTTACGGCTCAACTGTGTGGATTTCAAGTCCTGCGTCTGTGGGATGTGGGTGTAGCGGGACTCCACCGCTTGCTGAGTCATCAACAGGTGATTGCTGAGGCGAATGTGCTAATTGTCGTAGCTGGAATGGAAGGAGCATTACCTAGTGTTGTTGCGGGTTTAGCTGATTCTCCAGTCATTGCCGTTCCCACCAGCATCGGCTATGGTGCTAGTTTTGGTGGACTCGCTCCTCTTTTAACCATGCTCAATTCTTGTGCGCCAGGAGTGGGAGTGGTGAATATTGATAACGGTTTTGGTGCGGCAATTCTGGCGGGTCAAATTCTGCGGACAGCACAGAAGTTATCCAGGAAATATAAGGGGGAAATTCCTCCCCATACATAAATGACAGGGGTTTCCATTCGCCCCCTTACCAACCCTGATTTTCGATTAACCCATACCCTGTAATCTGTTCCCACACCGGATAAACCCTGATGGATGCCATCACTGTACTATTTTTAATTAGTGGATTTGTTTTATTGATTGTCGGAGCAGAAATTCTGGTACGGGGAGCATCCAAATTAGCTGTAGCGGCTGGACTTTCACCCCTAGTCGTCGGATTAACGGTTGTGGCTTATGGCACCAGCGCTCCGGAATTAGCTGTATCTGTACAGTCGAGCTATGCGGGACAAGCCGATATTGCCATTGGTAATGTCGTGGGTAGTAATATTGCCAATATTTTGTTAATTCTGGGTGCTTGCGCCGCCGCTGCTCCGTTGATTGTCTCGCGACAGTTGGTGCGACTGGATGCGCCCCTAATGACTGGAATATCGTTAATGGTATGGTTAATGGGGTGGGACGGTAAACTCGGTCGAGGGGATGGGATTTTCCTGGTGATGGGAGCGATCGCTTATACCCTATTTACCCTATACCAAGGACGTCAAGAAAGTCAGTCCCAGGAATTATCTGAGGAAAACAGTAATCGCGGCTCTCGCCGAGGGATCTATCAGATTTTACTCAACCTAGGACTAATTATTGGCGGTGTAGGGCTTTTGGTGCTCGGATCAAACTACCTAATCAAAGGATCTGTAAATGTTGCCCAGACGCTTGGGGTAAGTCAATTGATTATTGGCTTAACCATTGTTGCCGTTGGCACTTCGCTACCAGAAATTGCCACGTCAGTTGTTGCCGCGATTCGAGGTGAACGGGATATTGCGGTTGGTAATGCAGTTGGCAGTAATATTTTTAATCTCCTGTTAGTGTTGGGAGTGTGTGGTATCCTTACGCCTGATGGTATAGCGGTATCAATACCTGCTTTAACTTTTGACATTCCTGTCATGATTGCTGTAGCCGTTGCTTGTCTGCCAATTTTCTTTACGGGTTATCGGATTGATCGGTGGGAGGGGATTCTGTTTCTGGCATACTACGTCGCTTATACGCTGTATTTGTTTCTTAACGCAACTGAACATGATGCATTGGCAGAATTTAGCGCAATCATGCTCCTGTTTGTCATGCCGTTGACTCTAATAACATTGGTTATTCTGGCGGTTCGTTCCTTCCGCAAAAATTGAATTGTTATCCGCCATTTTTCCAAAAACTTTTGTGGAGGACTTTACAGAGGTGTTGATAGGTAGAATCTCCCAACCTGTTCAACTTAATGTTTACTGCCAAGGTAAAGGCTTTCCGATTCTCTGCCTCCATGGTCATCCGGGATCGGGTCGTTGTATGTCGGTTTTTACCGACCATCTATCTCAACGATTCCAAACCCTGTCTCCTGACTTGCGAGGATATGGTCGCAGTCGTACCTTAGAAGCGTTTCAGATGAGTGACCACCTGATAGATTTGGAGGATTTGCTTAACCGCTTCGATATCCATCGTTGTTTGGTAATCGGCTGGTCTCTGGGTGGGATTCTCGCCATGGAATTAGCGCTAAGGCTACCTGAGAGAGTTAGTGGTTTAATTTTAGTCGCCACAGCCGCACGACCTAGAGGAAACCATCCTGCGATCGCGTGGCAGGATAATCTCTATACAGGGATCGCCTCTGTGTTAAATCGCGTCTCTCCAGGATGGCGGTGGAACATTGAAACCTTTGGGGTGCGATCGCTCTATCGCTATCTCATCCAAAACCATAGTGCAACAGCTTACCAGTATTTGGCACAGGAAGCCTTATCCGCTTATCTCCAAACCTCTAAGGTGGCAACTGGTGCCCTCAATCAAGCATTAAAAGCTGGATACAATAGACTGGCTGACCTAGAACAAATTCAATGTCCCTGTCTAGTATTAGCGGGAGAAGCCGATCGCCATATCACCGCTACATCGAGTCAAGAAACGGCTCAACACCTACGAGAATCTCAGTGGCGTTGCTATCCTCATACAGCTCACCTGTTTCCTTGGGAAATTTCCAATCAGGTACTCAGTGATATTGATAATTGGATTGAACGTCACTCTCAAGTTGTTGATCTCAAGGGACAAAAAGAAACCTAAAAAAGGGACTGGCTATAGGGTGTGGGGAAAATTTTTTTCCCTGTCATGAGTAGATTTAACAAAAGCTTCCGTGTTTCCTATACCCTACCTAGAATGTTGATTCTAGGTAGGGACTGCGCTCAACTTTTGTTCAATTGTTCCCCACACCCGACAAGACGTTCTAGGAAAGTTGTCCACTCAAGGTTGGGACTCTCACACTAACCGTTGACTCTTCCAAGGTTTCGTCAAAAATTGTTAGATGAATCGGTTTGCCGCGCATAATCGTCACGGAAATCCCTTGAGCGCCTTCATTTTCTAGATCTTCAATATATCCACCTTGAGCGGATTCGGCTTCCTGTTTACTGGAGAATGGACCGAAATAGTAGGTGCATTGGGGATCGTCTGTGATGATTTCTACCCAAAACGCTAAGCCTAAAAATTGGAGAGTGTTGATCAAAAGTTCTTTCATACTATTTACCTAGTCGATGGGATGCTATGTGGTCTTGTTAATTCCCTGCTGTTTACATTTTGTTATACTACTTTACGTTTCTTTTTTCCAAGAATTTTTGCTGAGATCGTCAAGATGCAGTGGGTTAACCCAACGCTGGCGATAGGTTTCATACAACGTCATGGCTGCAGCTACAGAAGCGTTGAGGCTAGGAGTCTTGCCATACAGGGGAACCGAAACCAACACATCACAGCAGCGTTGAGTCAACATACTTAGACCACTACCTTCTGAACCAATAACTAATACTATCGAACCGCTTAAGTCAACAGTGTGTAGTAGCTTACCACCGTCAGCACAAGTCCCATAAATCCAAAAACCAGCGGTTTTCAGCTCCTCTAAAGCCCGACTCAGATTGACCACTCTGGCAATCTGCAAGGTTTCTAACGCGCCGGCTGCTACTTTCATCACGGTGGAGGTAACGCCTACGGCTCGTCGTTGGGGAATAACCAAACCTTGAGCGCCCAAGGCTTCTGCAGTACGAATAATAGCACCTAAATTGTGGGGATCACTAATCCCGTCACAAACGATGATCACGGGGTATTTGCTGGTGGATTTGGCAGTTTGAATCAAATCCCCTAACTCCTTGTAGGAGTAAGGCGCAACTTGAGCCGCGACACCTTGATGATTGGCGCCTTGAGTAATTTGGCTGAGGCGTCGCGGATCAACTTCATCGATAACCGTACCGTTGGCTTTAGCTTGCAGTAGTAACGAGTGAAAGCGGTGATCATAGCGTAACTGGGGCAAAATCCACACCCGATTGAGCTGGCGTTGATTTTCGAGGGCGGCTAAAACCGGATGGCGTCCGTAGAGTAAGTCAACATCTTCTGACAAAGTGGACTCAGACTCCGGTGTTTGGGACGGCGATGGTTGGGAATCTGGGTGACGTTTGAGAATAGGCTTATCAGGGGAGCGTTGATCCCTGAAGAATTTACCTTTAGAGGAGGGACGGCGATGGTCATGTTGGAACTTCCCTAGCTTCGGCTTGCCAGAGGTGTGAGAGCGGCGATCTTGATTAGCCATAGTATTATAGTATACGAATGATTTAGGGGGTATCGAGTTCTAAATACGCCAATAACTCAGTCAAACGTTGGGGATCACTCAGATACAGATATCCAAGTAATGTTTCTAAGCTGGTGGCTTGTTGATAGATTTTGCGATTGAGGCGTCGTGACGTTCCAGTCGCCGCATTTCGTCCACGTCGCAATAGTGCTAATTCGGGTTCAGTTAGGTAAGGTTCGAGCGATCGCAGCGTATTCGCTTGACTTTCGGCGCGGACTTGAGCCACGACTTGATCATGATAATCACATAGACGTTTAGGTGGGAGTAAATAACGACTGCGAATATAGAGTTCATACACAGCATCTCCCAGATAAGCCAACGCCGCTGGTGAGATCTGTTGGATTTGGCATTGGGGATCGGCTGCAGCATTCAGTTGCCGAAATCGGGCTTCTGTTCCAGAAAGGGCTGAGTTATTGTCTGTGCTGTTTGAAGTCTCTTCCTGCTGCTCCATAAAACTCGGACAAGATGAAGGGCTATTTCAATGCCCGTCCCTATTTTAGCCGGCTCCTAGACGTAGAATGCTACGTCTGGAACATGTTTCTTGACGAATAACGGGAAATCCCCCGCCGCAATGTCAGGGGATGGGTTTCACACTTTTGTTGGTCAACTAGGCTTTTTTGATGTTTTCTAAGGCTACGTCAACCGATGGTTGAAGTGAGAGAAATTGTTCTAGACGCACTAACTTCACCGTTTGAGTCACACGGGGATTGGTGACAATTTGCAATTTTCCCTCAGCCGTTTGAGCCTTTTTCGCTATACGCACTAAAGCGCCTAAGCCCGAACTATCCACGAAATCGATCTTAGAGAGATCCAAAATAATATTTTTTGGTCCCTCATCAACACATTTACCAATAACCTTCCCAAAGGTTGGTTCTGAGAAGGCATCTAACAATCCAGTCAGGCGGAAAAGTTGATAATTGCTTTTGACCTCACGAGTCCCTCTTAAGCTGACTGTCAGGTTGAGTTGCTCAGGAATAACACCCTCCTAGCTGTACTTACACTAAACTAATTCAACATGGGTTGGTGGTTTACCAGCGATTAAGCTCATTCGATAGTATAGCGAGAAGTTTAGTGATCATCCACATCGAGTTCGGCGGGCGTGGAAATAACCCACCGATCAAAATTTTCCCCTCGCTTCCAGAGGTAGCCGATTACATCTGGAATATGACTAGCGAACTTATTTACGGGCTTTGTGCGATCGCATGGATTCGACAAACTGATTAAACAAGTAGTCGGCATCATGAGGACCCGGACTCGCTTCTGGATGGTATTGCACCGAGAAGAATGGTAGCGTCTTGTGACGCAATCCTGCCACAGTACGGTCATTCAGGTTTAGATGAGTAATTTCCACATCTGCCCCTAATGACTCAGACTTGATCGCAAATCCATGGTTTTGGCTAGTAATTTCTACCCGTTGCTGTAACCCAGCCGGGTGATTCAACCCGCGATGCCCGAATTTTAGCTTAAAGGTTTCAGCTTCCATCGAAAGCCCCAATATCTGGTGTCCCATGCAGATGCCAAAGAGGGGTTTTCGGTGTTTTAACAAGGCTTTGGTCGTTTCAATACCTTCCTTAACCGCCGCCGGATCGCCAGGTCCATTGGAGAGGAAAATTCCATCGGGGTTGTACTTGAGAATTTCTTCGGGGGACGTATTCGCCGGTACCACGATCACGCGACAACCATAGCTGGCTAAACGCCGCAGAATGTTGCGTTTGATGCCAAAATCGATCGCCACCACGGTTAGGGGTTCACCCGCCGTCGATTCAGCCGTGGGACTAAACTCCCAATGATTATCTGTGGCTTGGGACCACTCGTAAACGGCTTTGGTGGTAACTTCCTGCACGAGATTTAACCCCGCCATACTCGGCGCGGCTTGCACTTGCTGCAGCAATTCGCCGGGATCAAGAATTTCTGTGGAAATACCGCCATTCATCGCCCCGGTTGAACGCAGTTTGCGAGTCAGCGCCCTCGTATCAATCCCGTAAATTCCGGGGATATGGTGTTGCTTGAGGTAGTCGGGTAAAGACTGGGTTGAACGCCAATTACTGGGACGCCAACAAATGTTCCGGGCGATCGCGCCCCGGATCTGAGGATGGGCTGATTCTTCGTCCTCTGGGTTAACCCCTGTGTTTCCCAGTTCGGGATAGGTAAAGGTGACAATCTGACCACAGTAGCTGGGATCTGTTGCCACTTCTTGATACCCCGTCATGGCGGTGTTAAATACGACTTCTCCAATTGCCGTACCTGAAGCGCCGAAAGACCAACCGGGGTAGGATGTTCCATCCGCCAGCACCAGAAGCGCTGGTGTAGCCGCTGAAATAGGCATAAGCAGTTTTTTTGTTGATGGTTGGTTGATTGTTATTTCTAAGAGTACGATAACTTGAACGCTCAACTGAGGCGATATTATCTCATAGCAATGGAAAAACTGGCGAGGATTGTTGGCAGCGATCGTGAAAATCCCCCGACTGGATCAGCCTGGGGGAAGGAAGCTATGAGGAAATTTGAAGGGAAACAAGCATTACTGGGGCGTCGATTTCACCTTGATGGTTGAAATGGTGACCGCCTTCACCGTAATGTCACCTACATCAAACAGTACAGTAATGAATGAATGGAGGTTATTCGAGTGTGACTTTTATAATCCTGGATTGCCCACTGTCTGAGCAAGATCAGTTGTATCTCTGTCTAGATCGGCAAAACTGATCTTGATTTTTTTGCCCTCATAAGATAGTCGAGAAAGGCAAGATCATTCGTCATAATAAAAAGAAATAGCTCATGAGCTGTTTGAGCCTATACTATGTCATTTTGCGATCGCGCCGTCATTGTCTTTCTTTCTAGCACCTTAACATTAAGCATGGGTGCTTGTAGTCGTCTGGATTCCTCAGAGCGTCTGGAGGAGGACTCTCAACCGATTGTTACCTCGAGTGCGCCAAGTGTTTCCACTCAACCATCGACACCTCCGGAATCAGTAGAAACCACCACACAGCCATCCCCCCAAACCGCCACAGAAATTTATCAACAAGCACTGGATACTGCCTATAGCGCCGCGACGATTAGTCAATCTGCCCAATCGGCTGATGATTGGCAGTTAGTGAGCAGCCGTTGGCAAGAGGCGATCGCGCTTTTAGAATCCGTGTCATCGTCTAGTCCCACCTATGCGATCGCCCAGTCGAAAATCGCAGAATATAAACGCAATCTTAACATTGCCCAACAACAAGCCACTCGTCCTCCTATCCCTGATCCTGAACCCCTAACCGTCGCCACCCAAACGGTTACTAAAATCCCCAATTCCTCAGACGCAGATGCTGAAAATCCGGCGACATCCGAGAAACCGTTACAGGAAAATAGAGAAACCCCAAAAATCGTTAAAGCGCCAATCAAGGAGCGAATTGGTCGAACACCTGTAATTGAAGTAACCTTTAATGGTGAACAGACCTTTAACATGGTTGTTGATACAGGGGCAAGTGGTACAGTGATTACTCAAGCCATGGCGCAGCGTCTGGGTGTAGTTCCAGAGGGTGAAATTACCGCCGATACAGCCAGTGCTAAGGGGGTTAAGTTTGCGATTGGTCAAGTGGAATCTATCGCTGTGGGAGAAGCGATTCAACAGAATATCCAAGTCGCGATTGGGGGTGCAGATTTAGACGTGGGATTATTGGGTCAAGACTTCTATAGTCACTATGATGTAGTGATTCGAGAAGATGTTGTCGAATTTCAACAACGTTAAGGACAAAACCCTAGCCTTTGAGCTTAATCCATGCTTCTATTGGGAAATAAGGTTTTGGCGGTAATCGCACAGCCAGAAAGTAAACCACCGCCACCACAACAGACGAGTAAGATATCCAGTTGACCGATTTGTTCAATCAGTTCTTGGGCAACGGTACATCAAGACAGCCAGTTGAGTAAATCCTCACGGGTATTAAAATCCCACAGTGCTTCTCCTAAACGTTCTAAATCTTGGACTGTCAAGGCTTCAATTGATGCGATCGCGTCAGCAGGTATTTCTCCAAAACGACGCTCAATCTGTCGCAATAGTAAAGCTCTTTCGCCTTTTGTTATTCCCTCTTCTATTCCTTCCCTTTTGGCTAAACTCAATTCCCCTCGCCTGTCCTCCAATAATATTTCTTCTTTTTGGATTTCTTCCAACTCTTCAACACTCAAACTAGCTTGATTCGCTATAGTTAAGGCTTTTTCAATTTGTGGGACTTCTCTCAGGTTTTCAGGAATGATTTCTAAGTTGGACGTTTCTTTGATAAAGTAGATCCACTTATCGATTACTGTCTCCAACTCTTCCAGCTTCTTCGTAAATTTTGGCAGTTCCACAAACACTAGCTTTAGCTCATGCTCCTGATAGGGAAGGTGTTCGACGGCTTCTTGAAAGTAAAAACAGTTAATTACTTTTTCCGTTGATGAGAATAATTTAAAGTCAGTGATGGTTAAAGCAATGACCGGATTGAGATAAGAATATCCCTGTCCCGACTTGAGCTGATTGGTGTAGGTTTTACACAAGTTATAAATGACTCGTTTTTGAAACGCTTCAACATTCCAAAGTTGCATTTCAATAATTACATTTGTTTTATCGGCTAATACTGCCTTAACATCCAGATAACTATCTTTTAAATTGACCACATTGCCAGGATTATAGGGTTCGATAATTTCTAAGTCCTGGATGATGGAATTACCGGAGTATATCATAGCATTGAGGAAGGAAATTAGAATGTCCTTACTCTCGTTTGAGCCAAAGATTTTCTTGAACGCAAAGTCAGTTTTTGGACTGATGAATCTCATCGGTTTAGCCCGGTTTTGCTGAGTTGTTTGTTAAGGTCTTTATTTTGAGGATAACTCAATTCAACTTCTCAATTAAGACGAGCCGTCCTCCTGCCAAGAAATCACCCTAACGTTGTAAAACGTTTCGATCCAAACCTTAGCACCACATCTGGGACTATCTGGACGATAAACAACCCGGCATCCTCCCGGTATTTCTACCTCATGTCCATACACATTAGTCTTGCCGGTTTGGGGAGCCTGTGCCTTTGTCCCAATCACCGGCGTTGGGTCGCACCACTTTTTGACTGTAATCACCGGCTGGTGTGAGTTGTGTTTTTGATTCTGTCGAATTCTCTGTGAGTTAACGTGAATGATTGTTTTCGCTGGCTTTCTGGGATTGCGCCAACGGGGAGCCGGGCCTCTTTGACCGGGCTTAATCAGCGGTTTGCCGTTAAATAGAGGCATTAACCACATTTTCCCGGTCTTGTAAGCGCCTTCCACTCTACCGGAAATCAGCAGGACTCTCAGTCGAGCGGTAGAGATATTTAAAATTTCAGCGGCTTCTGTCGTACCGACGATCATGTTAACGATAAGGATAGCGTAATAGTTTTGAGTAAGGTAGTTGTAATTTACCAGCCCACAGCCAGGGATACCTGCCACCCGATCGCCGGGGTAAATTAAACTACGGTATAAGGCTTTAGCCCGGTTGCAGTACATCTGAAAGGGGGAACTTCAGATTAAAAATAACCCAAGCGCGATCGCGGACGTAGTGCAAGTCCTAGCGTCGGTCAATACAAGTATTTTATCGGTTAATAGTTTTAGGTTCAAGCCTAACAATCATTTCAAAAATATGAGTCGAGGGGTTTGCTTGAGTCGCAGTTCCGCCGATTCCTTGCACGGAATTTAAAATAGCTAAAGCAGTTTGGGTATCGGAGGAAGAGTCAGGTGTTTCTGGGATGGTATTTTCTAGAAAACCATTAACCACAGTCATCGTTTTATCCATATCCAGATAAAAGTAACCATTATTAGATTGAGGTAAATTTTCTGTTACCGCCGTAAACGATTCACTCTGATCAAGAGACGGTTCAGTCTTCGCCAGCATTTTTTCTACCATCGGTTCACCAATCGCGATAAATAGTGTGTTTTGATCCAGCCAACCATATCCTAACCAGGTTCCTTGTCCAGGAATTGTCCACTCAGTAACTGATTGTCCTTGAACGGTTCTCGGTAAAACTTGAATAGTATTCTGTTGGGCGAGGGTATCGAGTTGAGTTAACGTGGCTTGTGCGGTGGCGCGATCGCTGGTTTGAAAGACAATCACCCCACCAAAGCCAACGGGGGCGAGTATCCCTTCTGTGGAGGGAATCACGCCGAGGGCAAATTCCCCATCCATCCAGCCAAAGATACCGTTATCCACGTCTAAATTGATGCTATTGGCGGCACTTCTGAGGCTGTTGAGTCCTTGTTGCAATTGGGGATCGGTTTGGGCGGATTCTGCGATCGCATCCCATCCTTGGCTAATCCCATTTCCGGTTAACAGCATCATCGTTGAAGCGGGAAATTGACTGATAATTTGACCCGGATTGGGTTTAAATTCGACTTGAATTGCCGAGGGTTCAACATTGGCGATGGTTTTCAGGCGGATTCCCACGTCATCAATCCCCATTCCCATTTTGACTGACTTAAACCCTTGCAACTGTTCTAAGGTGGCGGGGGGTAAGGGTGCAACCTCTGGATTATTGGCAACCATCTCTTGCACAAAGGCAGTATAGTCAGGGATATAAAACTTGACGATTGGGTTGAGAATATCGATATCTTGGGAGAATAGCTTAGCAACATCCCCTTGGCTAGCCAGGGACGGTTCTCCCTTAAAACTATCAATGGCTAATTGTACAGGTTTCACATCTTCGGATATGACCAAATGTTGTCTCAAGACGGCTGAATAGAAAGTTTTTTCCGCGTCGGTTGTCTCCAAAATAGTCAACCCGTTATAGTCAATCTCCTGAGTTTTTCCCAGTTTCTCTTCGCGTTTTAATTGGCTGGCAAACTTTAAGAGATTGAATTTATTTTTGATGGTGACAACGGTTAAAATCTGGGAGTCGTCTACAGCTTCAGGAGAAGTAGACGGTAAAACGGCAACCGTGACATTCCCCAGCCAAGGTTCTAAGTCTTTCTCGTAACTAATTTGGGAATCCTTAAAAGTTTCTGCTTGTAAATCGTCCAGACTCTGATTCACTAAAGTTTGTAGTTCTGGCGTGCCAAACTTCTGCAACTGCATCCAGGCTTGAGGGTCAGTGGAAATAAAGCCAACCATCACGGCTTCATCGGGGATAACTTTAGCACTGGCGGCTGGGGTATCTACGACACCCCAAAATCCTTGGGCGTAAAGATAAGCGGCGCCACCTCCTACAGCAACTAGGGTTGTGCCAATTATGAGAAATTTTTTAAATGACATTTTAAATGTCTCCTAACGAGGGCTTGCTGAATAGGTATTGAGGTGAGGGGAGGGAACTTTTAACCGGGAACAGGGAAGAGTTTTCTCATGACTTCAACTCCTAAATTTTAGTTGATTACTCATTAACTGAGGTGGGTACTGTAGTGCTCCCCCTGCTTCCCCTGCTCCCCCTGCTCCCCCTGCTCCCCCTGCTCCCCCATCTCCCCCTGCTTTTAGGGCTTAAGTTGACACCAATGACGGGGCGTGCGTCCCTACAGTTTCTGGGTATGAGGCTAATCCATCTTGCTTAGGTGTGCCACGCCGCGATCGCACTCCTGATCCCGAATCAGCCGGATTTGACATCATTTCTATGCGATCTGAGCAACGGCACTGCCGCCGCCAACGTCAAAAGATGTCAAAATTCCTCTAAGGTGGGACGCTGGTTGGTCAATGCCTCTATAAGATAGGGAGTAAAGTGGAAAAGACTACTATGCCAGATTGGTGAGCGAGGCTTCTTAACCCAAGACAGACCCTGGCTTACCAACAGCGCGACGATAAGGAGGACAAAATATGGCAGATGTGGAGAGGTCTTTAGTCGAAGAGCATTCTCTGGATCGGGATTGCACAACGCTATCCCGGCATGTTCTGCAACAGCTTAAGAGTTTCAGTGCCGACGCACAAGATCTCAGTGCCTTAATGAATCGTATTGCCTTAGCCGCAAAAATTATTTCCCGGCGGTTGAGTCGCGCTGATTTGGTCGAAGGTGCATTGGGATTTACCGGGAATGTGAATGTACAGGGAGAATCCGTCAAAAAGATGGATATTTATGCTAACGATGTGTTTATCTCTGTCTTTAAACAAAGTGGACTCGTTTGCCGCTTGGCATCCGAGGAAATGGAAAAACCCTACTACATTCCCGAAAACTGCCCGATTGGTCGTTATTCCCTAATCTACGATCCGATTGACGGCTCCTCGAATGTTGATATTAACTTAAATATCGGCTCAATTTTTGCCATTCGTCGGCAACAAGGCGACGACATCGACGGCGAAGCGAAGGATCTGTTGCAGGATGGACACCAACAAATCGCCGCAGGCTACGTGATCTATGGACCGAGTACAATGCTGGTTTACTCCATTGGCACTGGGGTGCATGGGTTTACCCTAGATCCGAGCTTGGGTGAGTTTATTCTGTCCCAGGAAAACATGAAAGTGCCAGAGCATGGACCGATTTATAGTGTCAATGAAGGAAACTTTTGGCAGTGGGATGAATCGATTCGGGACTATATTCGCTACGTTCATCGCCATGAAGGGTACACGGCTCGCTATAGTGGAGCATTAGTGGGAGACTTCCATCGGATTTTATGTCAAGGGGGCGTATTCATTTATCCGGGTACAGTGAAGAAACCGGAAGGGAAGTTGCGTCTACTGTATGAAACAGCGCCCTTAGCCTTTTTAATAGAACAAGCTGGGGGTCGAGCCAGTACCGGCACCCAAAACCTGATGGATGTGGTGCCAGAAAAACTCCATACGCGCACACCGTTGATTATCGGGAGTAAAGAGGATGTGGCGTTAGTGGAGTCCTTTATTCAAGAACGAACACGAGAATCAAAAGACGCGATCGCGGCTGGTTCTTAGCCAGAAGTCAACCGTGACGGATGATTGATGGTTCCTTCGGGAAGAGACATGAGCTTTGCATCCAACACAATAACCCATAACCTAATTTAGGAGTTTAAGCATGACAGCAACAGCCAATAATCCGATCTTTGAAATCGAAAACAATTACGGTCAGAGTATCTGGATGGATAATCTCAGCCGTACTCTGATCGAATCCGGAGAACTCAAAGAGTTAATTGAGAATCGCGGTGTTCACGGGATTACCTCCAATCCAGCGATTTTTGAAAAAGCGATCGTCGGTAATGCAGTTTACGACGCCGACATCGAAGCTGGGATTAAAGCCAAAAAATCGGTGCAGGAGATTTATGAATCCCTCGTCTTTGACGATATTCGCAACGCTTGTGATATTCTCAAACCGATTTATGAGAAAACTGGTGGTCTTGACGGTTACGTCAGCATTGAAGTTCCCCCCACAATCGCCAAAGATACCGAAAGCACGATTAATGAAGCCCGTCGGTATTATCAAGCCATTGGTCGGGAAAACGTAATGATTAAAATCCCCGGAACCCCCGAAGGCTTGCCCGCCTTTGAGCAAGTGATTAGTGAAGGGATTAACGTCAATGTTACCTTACTTTTCTCAGTCCAAAGTTACATTGAAACCGCTTGGGCCTATGTCCGAGGCTTAGAAAAGCGGGCAGAGAAAGGAGAAGATATTAGCAAGCTAGCCTCAGTTGCCAGTTTCTTCCTCAGCCGGATTGATAGTAATATTGACGATCGCATCGACGAAAAACTCAAAGTTGGGGTTGACCGGATCGAGAAAGAGGCAAAACTGAAACAGGTGAAAGGCAAAGTCGCGATCGCGAATGCCAAAATCGCTTATCAGAAATTCAAAGAAATTATCCAAACCGATCGCTGGAAAGCCCTGTCCGCCAAAGGTGCCAACGTGCAACGTCTCTTGTGGGCAAGCACCAGCACCAAAAATCCTGACTACAGCGATGTCATGTACGTCGATGAGTTGATCGGTCCAAATACTGTCAATACCCTACCACCGAATACAATCGAAGCTTGTGCCGATCACTGTTCTCCAGACAATCGGATTGAGACCGATGTGGAACAGGCGCATCAGTTAATTGACAACCTCAAAGATCCCGATATCGCGATCGATCTGGATCAAGTGATGGATGAACTACTTGATGAAGGTATTGACAAATTTGTCAAGCCCTTTGAGTCCTTAATGTCCTCTCTGGATAGTAAAGTCAAAGACTTGGCAAAGGTATAACGGTTCCCTTGCGGGTGAGGTACACCCTACTGTAGGGGCACCATCCTTGCGCCCTTTGAACCTAGGGTTGGAACCCACCTCTGTCACGGTGTCGGGGCGGGCGCGAGTCAAATCTGGGTGAGGTCAAAAACGATAATAGTCAAACCCGCCCCTACAAAAAATTCAACAATCAAAACTCAAAATGGTGACATTTACAGAAAATCCCCTGCGCGTTGGTTTACAACAAGAACGGAGTCCAGAACCACTAATTTTAGTGATTTTTGGTGCATCGGGAGACTTGACCCAACGCAAGCTAGTACCCGCCCTGTATCAGCTCAAACGCGAACGACGGCTTCCCGCCGAAATTACAATTGTTGGTGTAGCCCGTCGAGAATGGAGTCATGACTATTTTCGGGAACAGATGCGGGAAGGGATCGAGGAGTTTTCTGATGGAATTCACTCCGAACAACTATGGAACGATTTTGCTGAAGGGCTATTTTACTGTCCCGGTAATATGGATAAGCCGGAAAGCTATCAGAAATTAAAAGCATTTTTGGCAGAACTGGATGGCAAACGGGGGACGCGGGGAAATCGGGTATTTTATCTAGCCGTTGCGCCTAAGTTTTTCCCCGAAGCCATCCGCCAACTGGGGACAGCCGGAATGCTGGCAGATCCGATGAAGCATCGCCTGGTGATCGAAAAACCCTTTGGTCGAGATTTGAGTTCAGCCCAAATTCTCAACCGGGTGGTGCAGCAAGTGTGTCGTGAGGATCAGGTGTATCGGATTGACCACTACTTGGGCAAAGAAACTGTTCAGAATCTCTTAGTCTTCCGCTTTGCCAACGCCATCTTTGAACCCTTGTGGAATCGCCAGTTTGTCGATCACGTTCAGATTACCGTAGCCGAAACCGTGGGCGTCGAAGATCGAGCGGGTTACTATGAAAGCTCAGGTGCACTGCGGGATATGGTGCAGAACCATCTGATGCAACTGTTTTGCTTGACAGCAATGGAACCCCCCAATTCCCTGGATGCAGATAGTATCCGGACTGAAAAGGTAAAAGTAGTGCAGGCAACACATTTAGCCGATATTAATAACTTAGAATATTCAGCTGTTCGGGGTCAGTACAAAGCAGGGTGGATGAAAGGGGAGGCAGTACCAGGATATCGAGAAGAAGAAGGCGTTGATCCCAACTCCATCACTCCCACTTACGTGGCGATGAAACTCCTGATCGATAACTGGCGTTGGCAAGGTGTTCCCTTCTACCTGCGGACAGGGAAGCGGTTACCGAAGAAAGTTAGTGAGATTGCGATTCAATTTCGCGATGTCCCCTTACTGATTTTCCAATCCGCCGCTCAACAAACCAGCCCCAATGTGCTAACGATGCGGATTCAACCCAATGAAGGCATTTCCCTGCGATTTGAGGCAAAAATGCCGGGTCCGCAGCTACGTACCCGCACAGTGGATATGGATTTTAGCTATGGCTCATCCTTTGGCATGGCGACATCCGATGCCTACAATCGATTATTACTCGATTGTATGTTGGGGGATCAAACGTTGTTTACCCGTGCCGATGAAGTGGAAGAAGCATGGCGGGTGATTACCCCAGCCCTATCAGCTTGGGAAGCACCCACTGACCCCAAATCAATTCCCCAATACGAAGCTGGGACTTGGGAACCCACGGAGGCGGAAAACCTGATTAATCGGGACGGACGCCGCTGGCGTAGACCCTAGCCGGGGAGCAGGGGGAGCAGAGGGAGCAGAGGGAGCAGGGGGAGCAGAGGGAGCAGAGGGAGCAGGGGAAGATTGAATGATCATATTATTATGTTTCGCCCTGATGTGACTAAACCCGCCCCGTCTAAAGTTATGTATTCCCTTCTCCCCGTTTTCTGTTCCCTCTTGTTTGAAAAATAACGAAGGATAAATAACGATGGTACAATCTCCTCCAATTCTTTCTCTACAATCGCCCAAAGAGATTTCCTTACATGAAATTGAGGAAGAACTTCGGGATATCTGGCAAAGTTACAGTACAACCGATGGGAACAGCGATGTTCCCACTGCTGTACGGGCAACCACCTTTACGTTGGTGGTTTACGAACCCGAAGAAACTCAACTACTTTTAAGCGCATTGGGATATTATTCAGGTCCGATTGACGGAATTATCGGACCGCGCATGTTTGCCGCGCTCAAAGCCGCACAGAAAGCTTATGGACTGCCTAGAACTGGCAAGGCGGATGAAAAAACCAAGACAAAACTGCGCGAAGAGCATAATGAACTACATCAGCAACAGGCAAATGGAAATGGGGAAACCAAACGGCGACCCTATTCGGCTGATATAGAAGCATCAGGAATTGCGGATGCGATCGCGGCAGCGAATCCTTGTCGGATTATCGCCCTATGCCCCATTGTCGGTGAAGATGAAGGGGTGAATGTTCAAGTCTCTGCCTCTTGTCCCATTCAAAAGCACAGTAAAAGTACCCTGGTTTGCTGCGAATACATTACCTTGAGTGGCACAACGGCAGCTTTAGAGCGTCTCGGGGGTATGATCTGTGAACTGATGATTGATGATCTACCTAAGTTTGTTTGGTGGAAGGGAACACCCGATCCGGATTATGGGTTATTCAAACGACTGGCTGGGGTTAGCAATAGCGTGATCGTTGATTCGAGTGCCTTCCAAAAACCAGAAAGTGGGTTATCGCGACTACAGGAATTCATCACCCAAGAGATACCCATGGCTGACCTCAACTGGCGGCGGTTAGCCTCGTGGCAAGAGTTGACGGCTGAGGCATTTGATCCGCCAGAGCGTCGCTCTGCCCTCAAAGAGGTTGACCAAGTTACCATCGATTACGAGCAAGGCAATCCCGCTCAGGCTTTAATGTTTCTGGGGTGGTTGGCGTCTCGACTCCAGTGGCGTCCGGTTTCTTATCAGAAAGAGGGTGGGGAATATGATATTCGACGGGTTAAATTCACCACTCCCGAACATCGCACTGTAGAAGCTGAATTAGCCGGGATTCCCACGGTTGATGTGGGAGAAGTGGCGGGAGATTTGATTAGTCTACGTTTGGGTTCAACGAATATGGACGCTGACTGCTGCACGGTGTTATGTTCAGAAACCACCGGTTGTATGCGGATGGAGGCACATGGCGGGGCGCAATCGTGCCGTATTCAGCAGGTTACTCCGATGTTTGACCAAAAAACGGAGCAGTTGTTGAGTCAGCAGTTGCAACGTTGGGGTCGCGATTTGCTGTATGAAGAAACTCTGGCGGTGGCTGGGCAGATCCTGAAAGCTGGGAGTTAGGGATTAGGTATGGGTGTGGGTAAATGGGGGAATCGGGGCGGGTTTAGTTGCATCCCTTGTCAGGGAAGAAACGATAGTAGTCAAAAGTGCCCCTACACATTCACGGGGAATGCCCCAAATGTTCCCACATTTCTATGGCTTTAATCATTGCTGGTGAACGAAGTGGGGTGGGCAAAACAACGGTGACGCTTGCCCTACTTTCGTGTTTATCGCGGCGGTATCGTCGAGTACAATCCTTTAAAGTGGGTCCGGATTACATTGACCCGATGTTTCATCAACGGGTGACGGGGCGCCCCTGTCGCAATTTAGATCCGGTGTTAACGTCCGAATCTTATGTTCAAGCCTGTTTTAACCGTCATCTGGACGGCGTAGACTATGCTGTGATTGAAGGGGTGATGGGGTTGTTTGATGGGGCATCAGGACGCGATGATGTTGCCAGTACAGCGCATATTGCCCGACTGTTACATGTTCCTGTGCTGTTGGTTTTAGATTGTAGTCGCTTATCTCGCTCCGTCGCCGCGATCGCACAGGGGTATCGTTCTTTTGATCAGAGCATCCAAGTGGCTGGGGTGGTGTTGAATCGAGTGGGGAGCGATCGCCATTTAGAATTACTTCAAGATGCCCTAGAACCTCTACAATTACCCATACTCGGTGTACTCCGGCGTCAGGATAGTCTGACGATTCCCGATCGCCATCTGGGTTTAGTTCCCACTGATGAACTGACTTTTCTTTTTCAGTTAATTGACCAACTGGCTGATATTGGTGAAACTTGCTTTAATTGGGAGCATTTATTGCCGCTGTTGAGGGCAGATCGTCATGATTCAACGGTCAACCATCAACCCTTAACCCCTGGTGTCTCTCAACCCATTACCCGAATTGCCATCGCTCGCGATCGCGCCTTTAGTTTCTACTATCAAGATAATCTGGATTTATTGCAAAAATTGGGAGCCCAATTAATTCCCTGGAGTCCCCTAGGGGATACCACGTTACCCGAAGGTGTGCAGGGACTTTATTTTGGCGGCGGCTTCCCCGAAGTATTTGCTCAGGAATTGGCGGATAATATCGAGGCGCGTCAGGCGGTATGGAATGCTATTGTTCAAGGAATGCCCACCTATGCTGAATGCGGCGGTTTGATGTATTTATGCCAAGAGGTTATAGATTTTGAGGAAAAATGTTGGTCGATGGTAGGGATATTACCCACAAAGGCGGTAATGGGTAAACGTTTAACCCTGGGATATCGTCAAGCAACAGCATTACAAAATACACCCTTAGTATTAACCGGTGAAAAAGTTTGGGGACATGAATTTCATCGTTCCCAGTTAACCGCAACTCCTAAGCCTCCTTTATTTGAAATCCAAGGATATGAGCCGAAGGGGAAAGTGAGTATTGAGGGGTGGAAAATGTATCAGATACATGCATCCTATATTCATTTGCATTGGGGAGAAAAAACAGAGATTCCTGGGCGTTTTTTGAAATATTGTCAGCAATTTAATTCACGTTCGTAGTTGGGAATTTGTCCTAAGTGATGCGAGCCTATCAACTCCTCGCCAAGAATAGAGACGCGCCATGGCGCGTCTCTACATGCTTCCCCCTAGTCTACGGATTTAACCCTCTCAACCTCACCGCTTTCGTCTCCCCCTGACAGATCCAAGCGCCCCAGAAGTAAGGATGGGCAAGGGGTTGATCGGTTGGAAAAAGTTGCCGATTCTGGGGCAAAAATCCGATGCTGTAATTCTATGTCCTCCGCTACCAATTCCATCACCCTCACTAACCCCTCATCTACTAAATTAGAGTGACGGTGTAATATCTCTACTTCCTTGCCATTGGGACAATTTAGCAGTGTTTGAATTAGATTTAAATAGCCTTGAATTCGTTGTTCGTCCATAGTTAATAATTCTGTAGGGGCGCAAGGCTTGCGCCCAGTTTTGAGATGTGTTGGCGAAGGGTAACTTATCCTTCATAAAGGCTTTGGTGGGTTACGGCGGATTGTTCCATTTCCGGTTATGTGCCATAGTTTTATTCCCGCCTAATCCACGATGGCGGCGTGGCACAGCTAAAATTGCGGCATAGATTTGACGGTTTGATGGGCGCACGCCATGCGCCCCTACAATGCTAATTCACACCTTTACCCAACACGATTAGCCTCAAAATCTCACCCGCGAGACTCGGAGACTCGCCAATGACGCTCTGAGCCTCGCCAACGAAACTCTGAGCGTGGGTGAAGAACGCTCTAAGCCTCGCCAATGACGCTTTGAGCGTGGGTGAATGACACTCTAAGCCTCGCCAATGACGCTTTGAGCGTGGGTGAAGAACACTCTGAGCCTCGCCAATGACGCTTTGAGCGTGGGTAAATGACACTCTGAGCCTCGCCAATGACGCTGTGAGCGTGGGTGAATGACGCTCTGAGCCTCGCCAACCTCAATTACACCGTCACCTGATACGCCATCCGCAACAGTTGAGAGTCGCGGTCATCCTTTAAATAGTCCAATAACCCGGTTAAATGCCCTTCCTGCAATTGTAATAAAGGTTCACCCGGTTTCGGTAGCCAGTCTAACTCGGGTAAATTCCGGGTAATAACTCCTACGATTTCCTCCCAACCTGTCGAACCCGTTAACTTAAAATACCGATGACGGGAACTGGCTAAGGGTAACGTTATTCTTCCTCCTGAATGTCGCCATTCTGGTGCAAATCCAGAGGGAGATAAACACCAGAGTTTCCCCGATTATAAATAGGGAAAATTGAGCTGGAAACCCCGGTTCTACTTAGATCTACATTATTCTATTTCCGGAACGGTTAATCTATTGAACGCACGTCAGTTGGGGGGCATTCCCTTCTCAGATCTGGGAATGAAAGGGAGGAGAGATGAGAGGACGATCGCGCGATTACCCTTTGTTACCCAGATATGCCAATAACTCGGCAGTTTGCGAGGGTGTCACTAAGGTATTGGCGCAAAGAATACCCGAACCCGCCACCGCTGGAACCCCTATTCCTGGCATTGTACTATCCCCCACCCGATACAATCCGGGAATCGGCGTGTGACAACTGGGAAACATGGCTTTACCTGCTGCGATCGCAGGACCATAGGTGCCTTGATAGCGACGTAAATAATCAGAATGAGTTAAGGGTGTACCAATCAGTTCTAAGGTAATCCGTTCTCGAATATCCGGAATCACCCGTTCTAACGCCCGGAATAAAGATTGCGATCGCGCCTTTTTCTTCTCTTTATATTTATCATCACGCTGCCAACCCTGGTAGGGTTCTAAGGTATAGGCATGAATCACATGATGACCCATAGGGGCAAGATTAGCATCCCATACCGAGGGAATGGAAATCATGCAAGTATTACCCGGTTCGGTAATATCCCGATTAGCATCGTGAACCACAACATGATGTCCTGTCAACCCCTCTAACCCCTCCGCCCGAATCCCTAAATGCAGGTGCATGAAACTCGCTACGGCTGGGGTTTCTAGGGACTGTTTCCGGTACGCCGTCGGTAAGTCTTCTGGGCGCAATAACTGACTGTAGGTATCCCAAATTGTGGCATTAGAAATCACCACCGGGGCGTTTACCACCTCTCCCCGTTGCAACTGTACCCCAACAACTTTCCCCCCTTGGACTAAAATTTGGTCAACATGGGCATTTAGGCGCAACTCACCCCCCCAGCGTTCTAACCCACGCACCAACGCCTCCACAATCGCCCGACTTCCACCCAGGGGATACTCCACACCCGCACGGGAACGTTCCCCTAACATAAAGGCTACCTCAGGCGCGATCGTTCCCTGTGCCTTTAATCCCGATAACAGAAAGCATTCCACATCAATCAGCCGCCGCACCCAGGGATCACCCACGGTTTCATCCATGATTTTGCCCACAGAATTCTGGACAAGTCCCAGGTGAGGCAGTAATTTTAATAGCGAGGGTAAATAACGTCCCACTAACACTGGAATCACTTGCCAATCCGATCGCAAAGCAATTGTGGGAATCTCTCGCAACCCCTCATAGAGAGAAAGCAGGCGTTTTTCAAACTCTGCTAATTCTTTCGCGCCTTGAGGTGTAATCTCCGCCACGGCTTCTCGATACCGTTGGGCGTCACTGTACACGGGTAACGTCGCTTCGGGAAAATGGTAATGTCCTAGGGGGTCATAGGGAACCGTTTCTAACGACTCGCCCAGCACATCCAAAACTTGCCGTAAGGGGTTAAGACTGGGGCGTTGGTGACTCAAGCCACAATAAAATGAAGGACCCGAATCAAACTCAAACCCCTGTCTGTGGAAACTATGCGCCGCACCGCCAGGAATAGCATGGCTTTCACAAACTAGCACCCGCTTGCCATAACGGGCGAGTAAAGCACCCGCCGTCAATCCGCCAATCCCGCTACCGATAACAATTACATCCAGACTCATGAATTTAGGCGATTACACAACCGTGAGGGCGTTCTCTAACACAGGATACAGGTGCTGCTGTAGTTTAGCCTCATTTCCAGGATAGGCTGGAAGCGCTTCAATTTCTCCTCCGGAATATGACTTGTAGGAACCAGGGTAAAGAATCGCCGCATATTGCACAACTTGATTACCCGTTCTATCTTGGATGGCGTCATGATAGGTATGCATTTTTTGGATATCTGCTGTTTTCGGCTTTCCTTGATTGCCTAAATTATCCTGTGTTTCACTATCGAGTTTATACTTAGGGTCAAAAAGGTAAACCTGTTGATAACCATCAAAATTACTTTACCTTTCAAGCGCCGCTGTAAGATTCCTAAAGTTGACTATCCTTAATTGTTTGAGAGGCGTCAGCGGGTTCGTCGGCGATCGCACGTTTCAATTCCCCTCAGGCTGAGTTCTGGTAAGGGTTCTAGCCATTCCGGGAAGAAGGTGGGGTCGGTTATTGGCTGCAATTGAAAGGTATGATGCGCCTGGTTTAAGTTTGTAATCGCTTTGGTAACACCAATAACCTGGAGCATAGCGTAGATTTGAGATAAATAGGTGATTTATCGGGGGAGTTGGCGACGCCTGCGCGTTCTTTTATTGTAGGGGGTGATTGTCAACCTGTAAGCCGAATCCGTTTTTGATGCAATGGCGACTGGAAGTCGCAGCTACACAAACTTTCGTCCGCCTGCGCGGACTAGATTATATAGCACGATACTCTAAGGTTAGGACAAAAAAAGAAAAATTTAAATCGCTCAATCCCTTGATGAGTCAGTGTTTTTCTTCACTATTGCCTATTGCCTAGCGCGTAGCGCTATAAAGGGGGTGGGATGCTTTGATTGGGAAGGGGTTAGGGTGAAACGTTTAAGATTTGATACGACACCCTTGTCAAATTCCGCTAGGCATTGGCTAGATTAAAATATCTTTTTCCGGTTTTCCCGATGAACTCAGTCCAACTCGGTATCCGCATTCCTACTCATCTCAACCAACTTCTGACTGACTACATCGAACGCACGGGGTTGTCGAAGACGGAGGTGGTGATTAATGCGTTGGCGTCTTATATGGGGTGTAGTGAGGAGATTCCCCTGAATGAACGGGTGGCGTCTCTGGAGGCGAAGATGATCAGGAATTTCTTCGCCCACATGAACAGGAATCCTGTACTCAACCCCATCAATACTCACCGTTCCCTCATACAAATCAAACACATCTTGTCCTTGTGCTGTTCGCATGGCTCGATTTCGTTCAATCACCAGCCACCCCAATCCATCAATATCTTGACTATTAACGGCTAACCAACCTGTCGTAAATCCCGTATCCAACAACGCATCAACTTGAAACGCTTCGCCCTCGGCTGTAATCAAATCAATCTCAAAAAAAAGCTCACCCATACTGCCAAATCTGCCAGAAATCATATCATGCCACAGGCTCCAGTCTCATTAATTCGGAATGTCATTAGCCAGCCAGTCGGATGCTTTTGACGTGCCTTTTCCACCGCCTTATCTTCATCAGCGTCAATGAAATAGTCTCCACTATTTGGCTCAATCAGTATAAACCAGTTATAGTAATCACTCATTAACTCATCTCGAACTCGTTCAAAAACCGGGAAACAGCGTTGATACCGTGCGTTTCGTTCCGCTTTACGTCTTGCCAGTTCTTGCGGCGGTATTGTATGTTGAGGAAATATTCGACCCCGACGTAAGGGGCGCTGGGTTTGCTGCTGGGTCATACTTAATTTTTATTGAGATAAGCTAAAACGCATTTAAATTGTGTATTCCCTGTTGCCATTGCTGGGTTAACATCGACATTCGCTACTGTTACCCCTCAGTATTCTAGCGGAAGTCAGAAAGGGGGGAGCGATCGCACCCCTGATGCCCTATGCTGAAACTATGAATTTCAAGCACTTGCAGTGAAGAAGGCAAGACACTATAAATAGAGTAGCTTAAAAATGGCAAATTCTCAAGAAGTAACGGTTAGTTATACAGCCAGGGCAATGGCAGCAGTTCGGGCTTGTGAATCAAAGCGGGATGATGCTTTGTTTGTTGATCCATTTGCCCAAAAGTTAGCCGGAGATGAGGTAGTTGAAAAGGCAATCACCTTAACTGAGAGTTATGAGAAACAAGGGCGACCTTATAGTCAAGTAAGAACTCGGTTTTTAGATGAAGCCTAGAGGCTCGGAACTATTGTCTTGTGGGATAGAACCAGGGCTACCAAAAGCCCCATCTGGAGCAAGCAAGCCTTTAGGCGCAGCTAATCAGGTGGGGTAGTTTACAAAATGATTCAGTGAACAAGGCAGAAGATGGGAGGCAAAAGGGGAAAGGATATCCCTTTTGCCTCCCCTAGAGCCTCTGTTAATAGGTGAAGTTGTCGAACTATAGCAGTAGACACATCGATTAGGACTTTCCTTTCCTGTTGTAGAGACGTTCCGCCGGAGGAGTCTCTACCATAAGATGCGTCCTAACCGCTATGGCGATTGCTATATTAACCAAATATCCCTAAACCGCCTACAGCTAACACACCAGCGAAAGCCGCAACCCCGACGGAAGTAAGCGCCGTACCAAATAACCACCAAGCCGCTGTTGCTGCAGCTTTTCGGGTTTCTTTCACTTGTTGGTTAGCCTTGTGTTTGAGTTGTTTAACCCGTTTTTGAGCTTCCTCTTGGAGGCGTTCAGCGCGGCTGAGTACCCGATCGCGCACCCCTTCAATTTGCTCGATCAGCCGATTAGCATCGGCTTGGGAGATGTCCTCGCGGGAACTCAACAGAGCCACCAGAGTGTCTCGGTCAAACTGACCTAATCGTGAGCGCAGCGCATCAAACCCGGCTTCTGGATCATCAAACAATTTACGCATGTCTCGCTTAATCCCCTCATAGTTGAGTTCGGGAAGCTCCAGGGAGTTGAGGTAATGCCGAATGCGACCAAAAATGCTGTCAATTGTCGATTGCAGTTTGTGCTGAACCGCTTGTGCTTGTTCGACAAACTGATTACGAACCGAATCAATATTATCCGCAATCCGGTTCACATCCTCGGAGGAAATATCCTCTCGTTGGGACAGCAGCGCCACAAGCGTTGAACGATCGAAGTGGGAGAGCCTATCGCTCACACTCTTCCAGCCTTCTGATGGATCGTTAAACAACTGTTTTAGCTCGCGCTTGATGGCTTCAGGATTAAGTTCTTCCTTATCCGTATTCCGCAGATACTCTTCAAAATTGGATTGTACATCCTGTACCTTACCTTTCGCACGACTTGCCAAGCGTCGCGGTGCTTTCACCAGGCTTTGAATCCCATCTTGTACTTGGTCAATAATCCGATTAACGTCCTCCTCACTTAAGTCTTCCCGTTGACTGAGGAGTTTGACCAAGGTTTCTCGATCAACCTCAGAGAGGCGTTCGCGCACAGATAAAGCTCCCTGTTTCGGGTCATCCAGTATTTTCGCTAAATCCTGCTTAATCCCTTCAGGGTCAAGTTCCTCCAGATTCGTGTTCCGCAGATACTCAGCAATCTTATTTTTGATTTGCTCGTACTGCTCCTTCGCACTACCCGCTAATTCTCGCGGTGCATTTAGGATAGTATCCCGTACATTGAGGAACTGGTCAATGACCTGATTAATCTCCTCCTGGCTGAGATCTTCGCGCTGATTGAGCAATTGCACCAGCGTATCGCGGTCAAATTCAGATAACCGTTGTCGGAGTGCGGATAGTCCCGCCTGTGGGTCATCCAATAGAGTTTGCAACTCTTGCTCAATCGCGTCGGGATTCAGTTCTTCTTTGTTGGTATTGCGTAGATACTCTTCTACCTTACCGCGCAGCTCATCGGCTTTAGATTTCCCTTGGTCTTGCAGTTCCTGAGCTTGTGACAAGACGCGATCGCGCGTACTCTCAAGTTGACTAACCCGTTGCTCGACTTCCTCTTGACTCAAGTCGTCCCGTTGAGAGAGCAGTTGCACTAAAGTATCGCGGTCAAACTGAGATAACCGTTGCCTTAGTGCGTCAATACCCGCCTGTGGGTCATCCAGAAGTGCTTGGAAATCATGCTCAATCCCTTCAGGATTCAGTTCTTCTTTGTTGGTATTGCGTAGATAATTTTCCACCCGAGTGCGGATGTCTTGAGACTGTTCTTCAGACTCAGCACCTTGAACGGTTTCCAGAACCTCCTGGCGGATACCTTCCAACTGATCGGCAATATCCGCTATTTTCTCGGATTTGAAATTATCCCGTGATTCCAGCAGGTTCACGAAATCGTCTCGATTCAGTTGCTCTAATTGCTGCCGAACTGCCTTGGGAGCTGCTTCTGGGTCATAGATAACGTCTTTAAATTCCTGCTTAATCGTCTCTCGGTTCAAGTGCCAAGGTTTGGAATCGAGCAGGTAGTTTTCTACATCTGCCTTAATCGTATTAAAGGGTTGTCCCGGTAATCGCTCGGTAACCTGAGAGGAAAGATTTTTAGCTTGCTCTGTCGCTTTATCTTTGAACTGTTGCAACTGATCCGAAATTTTTTCCACATCTATGTCAGACAAATCCGTCCGCGACAGTACTCTACTCATTAGAGCGCTGACACCCAGTTGCAAGGCTTGCTCCCCGAAGCCACCATTGCCATTACCGCCATTGGATTTACCCGCTCCCACTCCCACGAGTTGTCCGAGCTTATCGCCAAGCTGACCTGAGGTTAGCTCTTCTGGACTGGCTTCCTGGAGGAAGTTGAGCAGTTTTGCCTGTGGATCAGTTTGTTGTTGTTTACCCAATACTTGCTGCCAAGCGGCTTCTAGTTGGTCTGCAATCCCATTAATGTCTTGTTTGGATAAGTCTGTACGACTGCTGACTAAATCGACAAACGTCTGACGGTTCACGTTTTGCAGAATGTCACTCTCAGCGATAGATCTTAACTCCGAACCGCTGAGCAAATTTTCCAAATCATTGCGAATTTGTTTGAGATTGAGCTTGGGTATTGCCAGATCTGCCACATAGTCTTGTACTGTCTCCTGGACACGGGTAGGGTCAACCGCCGAACTCAATTCGCGGCGAACAGCAGCTACAGATTCCTCAACTGTATTGACAATCTGAGCGTTTGCCGCCCTTCCACCCAGAGCTGTAGTGGCTATAGTCATGACTCCTTGCAAGCCTGAACCCGCTGTATTGGCAACGGAACCCACAACAGAACCCATTGCCGTAGAACTAACCCACAGTAGCAGCAAGAAGTATGCAGACCAGATCACAACGCCTGTAATGGCTCCCAGAGTCAAGCTGGTAATTAGGGTCAGTTTCACCGCTAGGAAACAGGCGATGAATAAGGCAATGTTAACGGTGACTAAAGCCCATACCCCTACCTTAGATTCAACTTCGCTAATCTTGCTTCCCCAGCTTTCAGACTCATCTGCATCTAATGGATTATCCCCGGCTGAAATGCCTGCGGCAAGGGTAAAATTGGTTAACAAAAATTGGAAGGCAAACGCCATGAGTACTCCAGCAATCAAGGCGATAAAAAACTGCGGTCCTGAAAAGACCAAAGCCGCAGGTTCTGGAGCATGAGTGACTGGAGACACGGTTGGAGCTGCTGGAACTTTAGCCAGCCACGGAGGTGTGTGGTACAACCCCACCATCATTCCCACGCTTTGAAACATCGTTTTTTCCTCTTGAAACTTTTAGAAGCGTTATCTTCTCAATACGCCTATCTCTATGGTTATCCCTGGCGTACTTAAGTAACTCCTTCTGAAGTCTGAAAGTGGGGGAAGATCTCAACCCCTTCTGTCTTGTAACTTGCGATAAACGTCTCGCACATCAACCTGGTGATGGGCTAATGCGACTAGGGTGTGATAAAACAAATCAGCCACCTCAGACGCGATCGCATCCAACTCATCATCCTTGCACGCCATCACTACCTCGGCGGCTTCTTCGCCAATCTTTTTGAGAATCTTATTATCCCCACCCTTAAATAGCTTACAGGTATAGGATTCGGCTGTGGGATTATCCCGGCGATGGCAAATCACTTCAAACACCTGAGACAGGGTATCGGCTGGCGGTGCAGCCTTTATCCCATCCACCTGATGGAAACAACTGCGTTCTCCAGTATGACAGGCAATATCCCCCACCTGTTCTACACCAATCAGCAGGGTATCACTATCACAGTCATAACGCAGCGATCGCAGATGCTGCAAATGACCTGATGTCGCGCCTTTGTGCCATAATTCCTGACGCGAGCGACTCCAGAACCAGGTTTCCCCAGTTTCCAAGGTTTTCTGCAACGATTCCCGATTCATCCACGCCATCATCAATACTGTACCATCCAGATAATCCTGGACAATGGCAGGGACAAGTCCGTGATCGTTATAACGGATTTTCTCAACCGGAATCGCGGGGCTCGGAGTAGAGGATGGAGTCGATGACATAGTGGAGTAAATTAGCAACTGAGATGGTTCAGGCATCTCTTATGATTTTACCAAGTTGGATCACTGTAGAGATTAATCGTAAGCTGTTCGGAACCCGGTGGTACAGCAGAGATGCAGGCGCAAATCGTTTCTCCCTCGTTAATCTCAACCTCACAAGCATGACACGAACCCATGAGGCATCCTGTGGGAATGAAAACACCCGCGCGTTGAGCTACTTGCAGTAGGGGTTCTCCAACTTCTGCATTAATGGTGACATTATCGGGTAAGAATCGAATGGTAACACTCATGAACAGGTTCTAGTTATTAACTCAGGGCAGGTAAAATAGTACTTAAATCCAAATGAGCCTCTACGCTATCGGCTAAGGAATTTAAAACCACTTCTCGCTGATCTCGGTAGTCCGGAATACCCGTTGGCAAAGACGAAAGTCCGCGTTGATGTCGCAGTTGATTCAACCAAGCCCGTCGCCAAGGACCATTATCAAATAAACCATGGAGGTAAGTCCCCCAAATCGATTGAGTCACATCGACTAATCCTAAACCTGGGTCATCAAACAGGGGTTGATAGGCAGACTGATTATCGGTGGTTTCCGAGTCAATCAGCCGAGAACGTCCTTGATGAATTTCATACCCTTCTACAGGTAAACCAACTTGAGGATAGTTGGAGCTAACCAAGCGTTGACGAGTTACTTTTCGGGCAGTAATTATTGTTTTAATGGGTAATAATCCTAATCCCTGATACTGTCCTGGTTCATCCTCAATGCCATCCGGATCAAGTAAGCTTTGACCCAGCATTTGAAAACCACCACAAATGCCTAAAACTGTACCCCCCGCAGCGGCATAGTTTTGAATTTCTTCAATCATGCCTGTTTTGTGCAACAGGAGTAAGTCTTTAATTGTAGTTTTTGTCCCTGGCAAAATCAGGGCGTCGGGGTAGCCGAGGGATTGATGCGGTGTTATATATTTTACCGTGACCGTCGGTTCAGCTTCTAGGGCGTCAAAGTCGGTAAAGTTAGAGATCCGGGGGAAGCGAATCACCGAGATCGTTAATTCACTATCGAGCTTTCTGTGATTGTCGCGCTCCAGTAGCGCCAAAGAGTCTTCAGCGGGAAATATCTCATCCATCCAGGGAATAACCCCAACCACGGGAATTCCAGTGCGTTCTTCAAGCCAAGTAATCCCTGATTCCAAAAGCGAGCGCTGTCCTCTAAATTTATTAATTACCACGCCCTTAATCAAGGCTCGCTCATCTGCGTCCAACAGTTCCAGAGTCCCAACAATATGAGCAAATGCGCCGCCGCGATCGATATCTACCACGAGTAAGGTTGGTGCATTTAAATGTTTCGCTACCCGCATATTGGTTAAATCGCGGTGCTTAAGATTAATCTCCGCCGGACTCCCTGCACCCTCACATACCAGAAAATCAAACTCATGACTCAAACGCCGTAGGGACTCTTCAATCGCCTGCCAACCGCGATCAAAGTATTGTTCGTAATAATCCGCCGCGCTGACTTTACCCACCACTTGACCCATGAGGATAACTTGAGAGGTCATATCCCCTTGAGGTTTGAGTAAAATCGGGTTCATTTCGACACAGGGCGTCACATTAGCCGCCCAGGCTTGGACGGCTTGAGCATGTCCAATTTCTCCTCCATTGGGGGTGACATAGGCATTGAGCGCCATATTTTGTCCCTTAAACGGAGACACACGCCAACCGCGCCGAGAAAGAATACGGCACAAGGCGGTAACAATAAACGATTTTCCTGCGTGGGACGTTGTCCCCACCACCATCAGCGATTTCATAAAGCGGCTTGGGAGTTATAGGGTAATCAGGACAAATAGAAGCAACCCTGCGTGCGACCATAGATTTAAATCGGCAATCGCCACCAACGGTTCCAGGCGTGAGTGATGCGATCCCAAAGGGATGGCGGGGGCAATGACTCGCCTTGGCTTGCCCATTTTTCCACCAGTTGACGACCCAAGGGCGTGAGACGAAAACTGTCGGTAATACCTTGCCCATCAACTTCTCGCCGCAACACACCGACTTGAATCAACCACATTAAATCACGTTCGGCTGCCAACTCGGATAAGGAACGCTTAGTATAACCCTGTTCTATCCCTTTTTGGGTTGCGATCGCGAGTAGGGAAACACTGATCGAACGCATCACCTTGTACAAGGTTAACTGAAAGGGCAAACAGCGCAAAGCTTGTTCAGCGCGTTTAACTGTTTGCTCTGGATAGTGAACCGACTGGGCTTTTTGTGACGAAATGGAAGTCATTGGTTAGCTGCTGGAAACGCTAGTGAACCCCACTTTTAGGCTTCAATCCATCCATCTTAACTTTCCTGACTCAGCAGAGGAAGCTCCTGGCGTAGGGGCTTTGTTTTTCCAACCCAGTAGTATTGCCGAGCGTGTATTGGCTTGAATCAATATCAACGTATCGCGGGAGTCCCCACCCTCAGCAGATCCTTCGCAGGCTCAGGAGGGTGGGGAGGGATAGCGGATTGCCGGAGGAACGAAGGCAATCAACCCTTCGACTTCGCTCAGGGTTAATCTTGAG
>NZ_JBKHUP010000071.1:0-43093 GCF_046565525.1 Coleofasciculus sp.
TTTAACCAGTCGATTCTGGATTCCCAAGGTCGTGTAGTCAACACCTGGGCAGACGTACTCAACCGCGCCAACTTAGGTTTTGAAGTTATGCACGAGCGCAACGCTCACAACTTCCCCTTAGACTTGGCGGCTGGTGAGGCTACTCCCGTAGCGTTAACGGCTCCTAGCATCAACGGCTAGTTCTCCGATAGATATTTGGTAAAACGTAGGGTGGGCATTGCCCACCCTACAGCTTTTTTGCATCTTTTGACAAAATAGCGATGGTGAAAGCCCCCCGCGTTTCAACCGGGGGATGAAACGCGTGGTTTGCATCTCCTCCATGAGCCTGCTTTTGCTGGATGGAGCGGACGGACACAATGATAAGCTAGCTACAGCTAATATTAGACGGCGCAGTATCGTACTATACAGCGCTTTTCAACGCTACTGCCAGACGAAAACTTGTGCTTCATATTCACCTATATCAATAGTTAACTGATTATCCTCTGCTTGCACATCGTAGTCTCTTGTCCACTCGTGCCAGGTTCCGTTTTCCGGAATATCAGGAACTTGATAACCTTCTAAATACTGCTCGGAGAAGTTGACAACAACAAACACCCGTGAACCTTGATCATTCCAACGCTCGTAAGCAAAGACTTTGCCATCAGAACTGTCATGGAAAAATTTAAGGTTGCCAGTTTGCAGCGCAGGATTTTGCTTGCGTAGTGCGATTAAACCCTTGTAATACTCAAATAAACCACTATTCCGGTCATTCTCTAACAACGACCATTCTAGTTGTTGATTCTTTTCGTCAACATTGATGTCTGTGCCTTCGCCAAACTCTTCACCCATCCAGAGCATGGGAGCGCCTACACTTGTCATTAAAAGAACCGCCCCTAACTTCGCTCGTTTGAAAGCAGCATCATCAAGAATGCTATGTTCTCCCAATTGAAGCATGAGACGTTTTTGGTCGTGATTACTCAGGTAAGTAATTGCCTTAGTAATACCTTCGGGATAACCTTGTTGCTTAGGTTCTAGTGCCTGTTTTAGCTGCTCTAGATTGAACTCGTCTCCTAAAAGATGGGGTATAATTTGATGATAAAAATTGTCATGCCAGCATCCATCCATCGGTCCATTAGGACTTATCAGATCGGGGTTCTCTGGAATATGTTCGCCGATGTTGTAGAAGGGTTTGGAAAATACTGCGTTTTTCGTTTCCTCGATCAGTTCATTCAGGAAGTCACGGTTATCCAGTTGCTTTAATGCGTCGTACCGAATACCATCGATGTGGTATTCCTGAATCCAGAACCGCACGACAGCCTTCATAAAATCGCGGGCAGGAATGGCGTCTCGGTGTTCATCATAATGATTATAGTCAAACTCTGGTCCCCAGTAAAAGGGGTCGTCGGGATGGTGACGATCATGATAATACCAGTAATCCCGGTCAATTTGCAGGAGTGGGCTTTCTTCAGAGGAATGGTTATAAAGTTGGTCTAAAATAACCCGAATACCTCTGCCATGGCATTCATCAATGAGCTGCTTTAAGTCTTCCGTTGAACCGTAGTTGGGCTGTGGTGCAAAAAAGTAACTGGGAGTATAACCCCAGTTATACTCGCCAGGAGCCTCGTTTACTGGCATCAACTCGATTGCGTTAATTCCCAATTCCTGCAAGTAATCTAATTTGGCAATAACATCCTGGTACTGTCCCCGCTTTTCAGTATCACCCTCACGGTGATAAAAATCGGAAACGAGTAGTTCATAAATGACTAACTCATGGTTTGCGGGTAAGGGTTTGTCGTCATTCTGGCAAACGTAGGTATCAACAATCCGTTCGCCCCCTTTAATCCGAACGACTCCATTTTTTGTATCTGGAGTGAGTTCAGTGACGTATGGATCAATGATTTCTACCCATTCATCGGGTTCATTTGACCAACTTTTAGACTGAACTCGGAATTTATAGTGATAAACCCCATCTTCTAGATCAACATTGGTGCAGAAATAACCATTTTCATCTTTCTCCATTGAAATTTCTTGCCAATCCGAAAAAGACCCAATTAAGGCTGCTTTTTTGTTATAAGGAGCGAGTAGTTTAAATTCAATTGAACTTGACATAAATGGTTTTCTTGTTTAATTTTCTTAAAGGCAATAGTCTCTTAGGTATGCATTTCTTTTGGGAGAGTCTCTGATATCCAGGGCAAACTGGGACGTTACCGCATCAGCAGAATATCGGCTGTGATTTTGCGATCGCATCTAGCCCCAGAACGAAAAATCGCTGCTACACACACCTTCGTCCGCCGACGCTTCGGCAAGCTTTGCTAACGCGGACTAGGTGATAACGGGGGTGGCTAACCCGGATTTGGTATGAGTTAGCGTGGGCAGACTGTAACCGTGGGAGCATCACTCAAGGACTATAAACCATGAATTATGACGTTAAAGCCGCATCAAGTTCGATTTCTACATTTTGACGCAAGGCATTAGAAATCGGACAAACTTTCTCCGCTTCTTGGGCAATCTGCCCAAAGAGAGTATTGTCCAGGTTAGGAACTTGTCCTTGTGTGGCTAGACGCATTTTGGTAATCTTGAATCCCCCATTTTCCTGGGATTCTAGTGAGCAGAATGCCTGGGTTTGCAGACTTTCAGGTTGATAGCCTTTTTCTGTCAAGGTATGGGCAAGCGCCATACAATAACAAGCAGCATGGGCAGAGGCAAGCAGTTCTTCAGGATTTGTACCTGGGGTATCCTCGAAGCGCGTGGAAAAGGTGTAGGGAGTATCGTTGAGGATATGACTTGATGCATTAATGTGACCATTGCCGCGTTTCAAGTCGCCATCCCATTGTGCTTGTGCCGTTCGGGTTACTGTAGTCAAGCTCCTACCTCCTAGTGTTATTGAATGGATTTTCTCTTTTGTTAAACGCTGCTGCGTTATTCAAATTATTCGCCAGTTTATGGTATGAGTTATGGTTAGTAACTTCATGTGCCACAAGGTAGATCCTGCCTTATCTTCTGAGCATTAAGAGACATGAGTCTCACCGGGACCAACGATACCAACCTTATGACGGAACATCAATTCACCACCATACCAACCACTGGCTAATAGTAAGATTGACACTATTAACGAGATAATCAGTCCTACGGGAAGAATAATCGTGACTGGATTGCCCAATCGGAGGAAAAAGTTCACACCACTCAATACCAGTACCGCTACATTGAGCAGCGCATGTGCCCAACCGGCTCTACGCTCACGGGCTCGGGCAATACGCAGGAAGTCTACAATACCAACCACTGCTGCGGCAATCGCTGAGAGTAATCCCACTCCCAATAGCCAAACTGAGGCTCTTGACCAAAATACATCGCGGGTTAGCCAGTAACCGATATCTGTACCCGCTACACCACTCAAAAACGCGATCGGGAAGATGACAATAATTGGATGGATAGGGTGACCAAAAATCGCGACAGAACTGGTAATTCCTGTTCCCCGATATTCTGTCTCTCGGCTATCGATGAGGGGTGGAATACTCGGATAAGGAACGTTTCCGCTTTGAGTTTGAAAATCTCTAGTTTCCATGTTTTTCTCCGAATGGTTGTATGGGATTAAATCACTGCTTTATTGTGCAAGTTTAGAAACAGACTCAAATCGGGATTTAAGCCAGTTTCCGGCTTCTTTAAGGTTCTGGCTCAAAGGTTGCTGGGTGTTGAGGAATACGCGGGCGCAATTACGTCCAGGTAGACCGGAAATTGAGCCACCGGGGTGGGTTCCTGCCCCCGTCAGGAATAATCCGTCAATCGGGGTTTTGTAATTGGCAATTTCGGGTAGAGGACGGAAGAATATCATCTGGTCTAGGGTCATATCAATGTGGTAATGATTGCCTTTGTAAACCCCCAGGCGATCGCTTAAGTCAGCCGGACTCTCCACTCGACGGGCAATAACGGAATCTTTGACGTTTGGTGCATACTCGGCTAACTTGTCAATGATCCGATCTGCGACTTGATTCTTGCGCTCCTCTGTCCAACCTGTACCAAATAAACCCGTCCCTTCAGCGCCTCGAATTTGATAGGGGGCATAGAACTCAATCCAGAGAGTATGTTTGCCCTCTGGCGCCATCGAAGGATCGAGGACTGTCGGCACAGCCACCCACAAAGAGATATCCTGTTCAGGAATATGTCCCATGATGGGCAAATTATGAGCCGCTTCTACCTGATTGACCGAGTCGGCAATTAGCACTGACCCCATTAGATATTCATCTTTATGGTCATAAGCTTCAAAACGAGGCGCTTCTGAGAGGGCGCAGTCGATCTTCAAAATGCCGTCATTACTATTGACAATCCGACGCTTGATCCGCTCGTTTAACTCAGGCGCGATCGCTTGGGCATCGGCTGGGTCAATCAGCTGAAGGAATAGACGCTGGGCATCAATGCTGGAGATAATCCCTTTTGTCGCCCGATACTCCTGACCCCCTGCAACCCGAATGGCTTCGGCTCGTCCATTGTTGCCGATTAAAATCTGCTCAACCTGCTGATCACATAAGATCGTGCCTCCATGATGGTTTACCAGCTTAACCAACGCTTGGGTTAATGCACCCGTACCCCCGCGAGGTCTGGCGGTACCAGGGTCATGGCGGAGTGCCATCATCATCGCACCCATGGCGATCGTTTTCTCTGCGGGAGAAGCCCCCAGTTCAGAGGCAAGTCTAGCCAAGGGGGCTTTGACAAATTCTGAGTCAAACCACTCATTTAAGGAGTCCTTAGGACTTGTCAGCATGGTACGGATCAAGTCTAGGGTGTCATCCACACCTCCTAGCAATGAAAGGAGATCTTGCAGGTTATGCAACCCATAGTTCCCTAAAATGTCAACGACCGATTTAGGGGGTGCGTTGAATATAGGAGTAATGGCTTGAATAAGGCGATGCCAAAAGTCCATATACTCTTGATACTTCTGTGCATCACGCTGGTTATAGCGAGCGATTTCTGCACAGGTTTTTTCGACGGAATGATGAGCTAAGAAATACTTGCCATCTGGATGAGGACAGAAAATAGTGGGATCGCAGTATAGATACTCAAGCCCAAACTTGGTTAACTCTAGTTCTTCAACAACCGGTCCTAGGTGAATGAATTCGTGATCGATCGCACAGAGGTTGAAGTAGAAGCCGGGAGCTTCTTCCGGCATGGCTTCCTCAGTTGTAGCGGCTCCACCTGCGATAGAGCGCTTTTCTAGTAGCAAAACGCTGTAACCTGACTTGAGCAAATAGCCTGCACAGACTAAAGCATTATGACCTGCACCAATGATGATGACATCATAAGTTTCCATAAAAAAGTAGAGGTATTGGCTTATATTTCCCAGATGGTAAGGAACCTGAACGGTTTGTTGAATCTATCAGAAGGAAGAGGTTTTCTTTGATTAGCAGGTTTTAATAGTTTCGTCAAAGATAAAGTATCGATTGGTTTTTAACTTCACAGAAGAAGTTAATTATTCTGCGACAGGTATTGTTGATACCCCAATTTTTCTAGCGCCGCTTGCTTATCCATGACCGATTGAGTTAAACTCTGGCGATACTGCTGCACTCGTTCGAGTAACTCAGGTTGCTGGGATGCCAAAATCTGCACGGCTAACAACCCGGCATTTTTAGCATTGCCAATGGCTACTGTAGCCACAGGAATTCCGGCTGGCATTTGCACAATTGAGTAAAGAGAATCCACCCCTTGTAAATGGCGGCTGGGAACTGGAACACCAATGACGGGTAACGGTGTCAGAGACGCCACCATACCAGGTAAGTGAGCCGCACCTCCAGCCCCGGCGATAATCACCTTGAGTCCACGCTGATGAGCGCTTTGGGCATAGTCTACCATGCGTTGGGGAGTTCGGTGCGCGGAAACGATCGCGACTTCGCAGGAAACCTCGAATTCTTCACAAATTGCGATCGCGCCCTGCATTGTGGGCAAGTCGGAATCGCTGCCCATGATAATACCAATTTGGGGTTTGTTATTTGTCATTTGTCATTGGTAAAAGAGGTCAAAACTCGGTCGGGGCGGGTTTAGTCTCATCTTTTGTGAGAACAGAAACGATAATAGTCAAACATAGCCCCTACACAACTGTCGAAATTTTTTATCTGTGTTCCCTGATTATTGATCAAAGATGTATCAGACAATGATGCAGGATTAATGGAAAAGGACAAATGATTATTATTAATGCACGAGTACCCGGTTATCAAGGCTTGCAACAAGTAAGGGTTGATGCTGAGGGAAAAATTTCCGCGATCGCACCCATGACTGATATCGCTCCTGATGCCGCTACTATCGATGTTACAGGAGATTGGCTCTCCTTAGCTGGGGTCGATTTACAAATTAATGGGGCGCTGGGTTTGGCGTTTCCTGATTTAACTCTGGGGGATAGCCAGAAATTACAGCATATTTGCCAATTTCTATCGAATCAGGGGATTGATGGGTTTTTACCCACCTTGGTAACCACCTCGATCCAGAAAATTCAACAATCGCTGGCGGTGATTGCTGATTTTTTAGCCACCTCTTCCCACCATCCGGGAATGGCGCAAATCTTGGGGGTGCATTTGGAGGGACCTTTCTTGCATCCTCAGAAGCGAGGAGCGCATCCTCCAGAATATTTATTACCACTTACCCTAAAAAATGTCAAGCAAGTTTTGGGGGATTATGGCAAACTGGTCAAAGTGATGACTCTAGCGCCGGAGTTAGACGAAACAGGTGAGGCGATCGCGTATGTGCGTTCTTTAGGAATTACCGTAAGTTTAGGTCATTCCCAAGCAACAGCCGCTGAAGCGGAGGAAGCCTTTGCCTTAGGTGCTTCAATGGTAACTCATGCTTTTAATGCGATGCCGGGATTACACCATCGGCAACCCGGATTACTCGGTGCCGCCATAACTCATCCTCAAGTTCGCTGTGGGGTGATTGCGGATGGACAGCATGTTTGTCCGACAATGTTACAAATTCTGCTGCAAGCGAGTGGGTATGAAGCGGGATTGTTTCTGGTGAGTGATGCTTTAGCGCCGTTAGGATTAGGTGATGGGATTTATCCTTGGGATGAGCGTCAAATAGAAGTGAAACAGGGTACGGCACGATTAACGGATGGTACATTAGCGGGAACCACCTTACCGTTATTGGTGGGAGTGCAGAATTTGGTAGAGTGGGGACTGTGTGGAATCGAGAGTGCGATCGCCCTAGCAACAGAGTCACCTCGGCACGCGATCGGTTTACCAGGGATTGGGGTTGGACAACCTGCTAATTTGTTGCGATGGCATTGGCATGAGGAAACATCAAAATTGAGTTGGCAACCTTTAACCTTCAATGGATGATTTGTCATTTGTTAAAGAAGAGAAAACCTAACTCATGGTAAAGTATTTAAGCTCCGGCTTCAGCGGAGCTTGCCGGAGTACTTCACTCGTCCTCACTCCTCCATCCAAACTGACTCTGTAAGCAACCCCGGTCTAAAGCTTGCCCGATAAGCGAAGCGAAGGGACACGGAGCTTTAGCCAAGTAAGTTAAAGCTGTGCTTACCAGCCTAAGTGCTAAGCGCACTACGTTATCGGCAAGTGTTAAAGACCTACCAGTAGATGCGATAGCCAGTCTACTGCTCTAGAACCAAAAAGTTAAACAGTTTTAAGGTCACTGAAACAGTGCTTTTGGATAGTTACCGACTGATAACATTGGCGAGGCTAACTTTACCCCAGAAATGGGAGACAATTGGAGGGGCAACCATACCCCTCCACCCCCTAAAAAAGTATGCTTCTTAAACCGCTACCGCGTGTTCCTCCCTGGTCTAAAGCTTGCCCGATAAGCGAAGCGAAGGGACACAGGGTTTCCCACAACGAAGGAGTTTTTATGAACACCGTTGATGATAAAACCGTAGTTAAAGACTATTTCAACGCCACTGGATTTGACCGTTGGCGGCGGATTTACGGCGAGGGCGAGGTAAATAAAGTCCAACTGGATATCCGTAATGGACACCAGCAAACCGTCGATACTGTCCTAAGCTGGCTTAAGGCTGATGGCAATTTAGCCGAGTTATCTATCTGTGACGCTGGCTGTGGTGTGGGAAGTCTCAGCATTCCCCTAGCCAAAGCCGGCGCGAAAGTCTTTGCCAGTGATATCTCCGAAAAAATGGTGGGTGAAGCCAAGGAACAGGCACAAACTAGCTTGGAGAATTCTGACAATCTTAGCTTTGCCGTGCAGGATTTGGAAGACTTGAGCGGGAGCTATCACACCGTTATTTGTCTAGATGTGCTGATTCACTATCCCCAAGATAAAGCCGCGCAGATGATTTCCCATCTCGCCTCTCTAGCAGAATCGCGCTTAATTGTGAGCTTTGCTCCCAAAAACGTCGTATACAGTTTGCTCAAGAAAATTGGCGAGTTGTTTCCGGGTCCTTCTAAAACCACTCGTGCTTACCTACACCGCAGAGCGGATATTATCAAAATATTGGAGAGTAATGGCTTTTCAATTCAACGCACGGGAATGACCAGTACCCAGTTTTACTTTTCTTACCTCTTAGAAGCAACTAGAAATTCCGATTAACTTATCAGGTTCATCTGACAAAGCTCTGCCTCCCCTCTCAATCCCCATGCAAAAAACGCTCCCGTATCCGCTGGTCTCCTCCTTAAAAAGGGGGACGGAAGGGGGATATAATAGGGGGACGGGAGGGGGATTAAAAGAGGGGTAAGGGGGGATTGAGAGGGGCTGGGGGTGATGGCTAATTTTCAAGCAAACAAATCAGGATATTGATCCTTTGCCCACATCGGTAAACCTGCGGTTGGATTTTCGAGCTGACGGTTCAGTAGCTCAATAATATTGGGCATTTTACTTAACAAGTCAAAAACCACAATATTGCAATCTAATCCCTTAGAATCTGTAAATCCCCTGACATTTTTATCCAGTTCAAGATAAAACTTGGGATTTAATTCACTACCAAACCCGATAATGACAATCTTCAGTTCATCCTGACTTTTCAGTCTGGCACTGGTTGTCTGAATCAAGTTCAAAAATTTATCTCTGTCATCAAACTGACCATCTGTGTAAATGATAATAAACGCTTCCCGATTCGCCTCACGATTGGCAAACCATTGATTAATAACTTGCTCAAGTGTGGGTGTAATAAACGTGCTACTATCGGGCTGGTTTTCATCAAAGATGCTGGGAACCTGAGCTGTATCTTCAAGGTAGATGATTTTGTCACAGGGGCGATTCGGACTAAAAAAGGTTAGGGCAATTTCTTGACAAACCTTGTCCCCATCCAGACTGGTTTCATTGAGAATGCGATAGACATGCCCTTCAATGACTTCCGGTAAAACTTTCCAGCGAATATTATTATTAAATTCTGAATCTCTTCTCACCATTGACCCACTTTGGTCGATGAGCATGAAAACATCTCGGTTAAAAAGTTTTTTACTTGGCATACAGTCCCCTTTTTGAATAACGCCCGTATTTTTGGCTTCAATAATCGTTGCTTGATGCAAAATGGGCGGATTGCTCAGCGTAGTAGCCCTTTGTTTTTTGGGGCATTTTGCCGAGAGACCCGATATGAATAGTTTAATGGTTTTTGCCACCCGATTATAAATAGACATCTGAAGTCGCTACAGTCCATCGGTTGATCAATATTAATTGAATTAAGAATTGTTAAGTGTATTCAAGACATCACATATAGTTTATCTGTACTATTATGTAGGCAGTGCTGTAGGTTGGGTTGAGGTACGTAGGCGTGACGCGCAGCGATAGCGACGTAAGGAGCGTCAGCCTTCTCGTACTCCTTTGGAGTTCCCGAAGGGTAGAGTAACCCAACGCAAGCAGGTTAACGTGAACATTATGTTCAAACTTGCCATGCTCCCTACGCAACGCAATAGGGATTGGAGATGAACATCTCGAATCCCTAGAAGTCTCTTAGCTCTATTCTAATGTGGAGTTAACCAATGATTTGTGCAGATGCTAAAGGCTGAGTTTAGCACCTATTTAACCAATTTAGGCATCAGGCTTTTTTATTGCGCTTGTGTAAACCGAAAGCACCTGCCATTGCCAGAGTCCCTAAGCTAAAGACGGTTCCCGGTTCAGGGACATTTTACAATACTGTTTTTCGATAAATATGTGGTATCTTAATCAATCATCTTAGTTCCGATAGTGGAGTTAACAGAATCTGTATTCAGGTGCTAAAGGTTAAGAACTTTAGCACCTTCTGGGGAAATTTAGATATCAGGCTTTTTTGTTGCGCTTGCGTAAGCCTAGACCACCTGCCATCGCCAGAGTACCTAAGCCAAAGACAGTTCCTGGTTCAGGTACATCTTTAATTAACTGGAAGTCAACACCATCACCTGTGGCTGCTGTATCTTTACCCAACTTTAAGGTAATAAAGCTAACATCTGTCCAGGTCTGGTAATAAACGTTACCATCTGCTCCGGCAGGAACGGGATTTTCTCCTGAAATTAGCATGGCTTCTGGGTTAATGTCCAGCATGTCAGCAATAAAATTAGGCACTCCCGTTGAATTAGTGGACTCTGTATCGAAATATTTGATTTTTAGTTGAGGAATTAGCTTAGTGAAAGTAAATTTGTAAGTACCAACTTCTAGTTGCCCCTCTTCTTCACCAACTGAGCCATCAGCATTTGTTTCTGAGGGACGGAACCATGCTCCCGATGGGGTCGTACCGATATCCTTTGCCCTCAGGGTTGCTGTACCTAAAGAACCACCATCATAAATTGAATCAGTTTCTCCTAATATATCAATAAATAAGCGACTCCGTGTCCCGCTAGTCTCATCTACCAAACTCTCTATACTTTCTATCCAAGAAAGAGAACTGGGAAGTATACATTTGCTGAGATCAAGGCAACCACCTGTAACACCAACATCAATTTCCGTTTCCAGATCTTGCGGAGGAAGTAACGTAATCGCTGAAGCTGAAGGTGTCATAAGCCCTACAGTGACCGTAGAGGCAGCAATTAGCGAGGCAACGGCAGTGGATTGACGGAAAAAAGTTGAGAGAGATTTCATGATCTTGTTTCCTGATAAAGTAGATTGACCTAGTTCTTGGCAAAACTTGAGCTAGCTTCTATAACTGCTTCTGTGATTTAGAGACTCAATAGCTATTTATTAACCCTCTCTTGACCCTTAGCGATAAACTGTATTTTCGAGCAGTTGTTATATTTCAGTTTTGCTCGTAGCCGCCAAGTCTTTTTCATTCACTAACCAAATAATACCCCTATTTGAGCCGTTGTCTATAAAGTTTCGATAAATTAACTGTGAAGCTTGTGTAAAGAATTGGCGAAAAATGTCTTAGACCCCATCGGTCAGTATAGAGATGTTCTCCCGCAACGCTTCTACACCCGGATTTCTCACCGCAGTTGTGTGTAGGGGCGGGTTTCACTATTTGAGCATGAGGACAAGGAAACAGGAAATAGGGAGTATCCAATTTAAATACATATCAGCTTACCTCACCCAGAGGTAACTCAATCTGCCCTGGCTAGGTATCTTTTTGACTCGAAAGTAATTTCACCAGAGAGGCTAACCAATAGGAGAGAATCGATATCAAAACCATGAGCCAGATTAGGGGATTCTTGGATTGGGTTCCCTCCTGCAAATTGGCGGGTAAAAACCAGGGTTGAGGGGATAAATCTTGCCAACTATCGCCCTCTACTAGGGTGGATAGACTGCGCCACACGCCAGCCTCTTGTAGGGTTTCTGGTTTCTTAATCCCTGTCACTACGATGAGAATACCTGGGGTTGGTGGTAAATGACAGGTTCGTAGTTCTTCGGCTAACTCCTGTCTCAGCGTCGCGATGTTCCGTCCGATTTTGGGGGTGAGAGTCGGCGGTTCACTGGATAGTTGCTGGGGATTTCGTACTACGGTAAGCAATCCCTGCATCTGTGGGAATGACACCTGAAAGCCATAGTTACCTCCTAAGCATACTGCTTGATTAAGTTGTGCCACTAGGGGGTGATACTCTTGGTCAATTAATGCAGATGCGGCTAAACTTCGCAGCAGGGGTTCGTCAGTCGTTGCACCCACCCAAGCCATGGCGATGCGGATTTGGCGGTCAAGAAAATCGACTCGTCCTTTGGGTTCAAGTCCTGTCAGTAGCAGCAGCAACTGGTTATCCATTAATCGTTCTAACACAACAGTTGGTGTTTCGCGATCGATTAAATGGGTTACTGTCAATCCGATAGGTGGCAATTTGGGTTGAATTGACCCATCGTTACCAACCTGTAGCCAACGGTAATCATAGTCTTGTTCAAAGCCGCGACTCTGGATATAGATATCCATCAGTTTATTCCTATTTGTAAAATAGTTTTGATTTGTATAGACAAATGACAAATTCTAAAGTGTTAACAACGATTTACCTTGTAGAACAGCAAATCCTCTGTTTGTTTTGCATCCTTGAGCAAACTGCTCTACCGCTTGCTTGAGTTGAGCATCAGGGTTGAATACTTCCCGAACGATGTTAAACATTGACCAATTGCGATTTTGAATGTAAACTTTTAACAGGAATCGCAATAGATACCGCAGCAACTGATCACTATCTTGGGGACTATATTTAGCATTAAAACTCGTCTTGCGAAAATAAAATCGGGGTTGATTGAGATTTTCTACCTCAATTTTCAAGAAGACGACACAGCCAACGGTTTGCACTGGAGTTGTCACCACGGCAATTTTATCAGCTCGTCTTGGCTCTTGAAAAAATTCCAGTAACGGTGCATATTTTTCTTGAATCTGTTTGATCAGATTGTTGGCAGACACTTCATCTTGCATATAGGTTTCACACTTGACAGGAGCCAAAATGACTAACTTGGGTTCATCCAACTTTTGGTATGCTGTTTTAAACAATGTCATAATCTCATCTGGCTTATTTCTCACCTCATGCCATCTGCCATTGAGTTCCATCAGCGCTGGCGTATCAATTGCCACAATAACCGCTGCACATTCCCGCAACATCTTCTGTACAAATCGCCTCCCCGCCACATCACTGGGTAAAATATAGCCGCCGGGATAATCGCGAAACTGAAGCCGCAGGTAATCTTTTTTATCATTTAACCCTAAATCAAAACGGTAAGACGGTAACGATTCAGGTCCTGCAACGGCTAAGGTTCCCCGAATTCCTTTGGTGCGTTCATCGGCTTTAAATTCGTAGGTTAAACTTTTGAGTTGGGCGAGATATCGTTCTAGAATTGCCGCTGTTTCAATATCGGGTTTTAATTGCAGATTGGCTTGACGACTGGTTGCCTCAAATTGCTCATACATTGAGGTTAATAATGTGGTTTTACCAACTCCACTGGCACCTAGCATGGTTATATTGAGTTCTTTAGGCATCTTTCTCCATCCTTTGGGTAGAGACGCGCCATAACACGTCTGTAGGGGCGGGTTTAGGGATTAATATTGATTCTTGTCTTAATTTTTATACAAAACCCGCCCTTAATTTTAATATAATTTTCAACAACTCTGTGTATCTCATGTAGGATGTAGGGGCAGTCGCCAGACTCCAGTTCTTATGAAAGCGGATTGCTTTTTTTGAATCGCCACCCGGAAGCGAAGACAGCGCTCGCTACGAACGGCGAAGACAGCGCTCACTACGAACGAATTGATCGCGCGAATTCTCAATTAATTTAAGAACTGGAGTTCTTTGAGCGAGTTAGTCGCTATGGCTTGATCGACTAACGATAGCCACTGCTGACGATCATCGCCTTCTTGATTTTCACCAAACTCCTTCGACCAAACTTGAGCTTTTTCTTGAAAGAGAAAGATTTGCCATTCATTCTTGACATCTTTTGCTCGCAAAACCTGATCGACAAACTCTTCAACCTCAGCAAACGCCGCTTGACCGGGTTCTCCGTAAAAATTCTCTAAGGCGTGTTGACATTTAAACACAGCTTCTTCTTGCAAGGTTTCTAAATAGGTTAAAGTTTCCTTGGCTTTAATTTCCCGCGACTCTGTGGCATTTGAGGGAGATAAGCGAAGATTGGTTTTATCAGGATTGAGATTATCTAAGTGGGGGCGAATCCGATAATGAAAGTTGGCTTTATAGGACATTTCAAAATTCGACAGCGTTTGGAAGGCGTGCTTGAGTCGAACTAGATTATCAGGAATGATTTCTGCCATAGCTCTAAGAAAGGCTGAGCCTCTACCTGGTGTAAGTTCTCCTAACTGTCCTTGATTTATCAGTACCTCCGTCACCTGAAACTTTGCCTGTTCCACATATTCTTTTAACCCCATGTCCATAGCGTGGAAATGGCGGGTGAGATGATTGCGGATTTCATGGAGGTATTTGGCGTAGGTGGTTTGCCAATCCCCTTCTTCAAACCGTCGGGCAATAATTTCGTTCAGGGGTTCCTCCGTGGGAAGTCCGGTATCGCTTTTGCAGGTTTGGATAATCGATTCAACCTGTTGTTTAAAGATATCTTGTTCATCGCGATCCTTGGCGATATCCAGGTGATCTAATAATTCTTCCAGCCCTCGCGTTAGATTTGCCCAAAGTTTGTTGAATAGGCGCAAAAATTTGGCTTGTTCATTAAGATCGTCCACAATTAATCCGCCTGACAAAACTAGACGGGCTTTTTCCAGTTCGTCATTAATTGAGATTTGCAGTTTCTTGAGTTTTTTCTGGTAAATACGGGCATGTTGCTCGTCTAAATAGGTGATGTTATTTGCCAGATAGTTGAGAACTAAATCAAGAATCCCATTGGTTTCCTCTGGATTAGCACAATCGGCAATTTGGCAGCGGATGACATCAATATGTTTATCGTGAATACTGATTTGATGTTTCTGACAGGCTTCCAGGTTGTCATCGGTTCCGGTGACGTGGTTGAGAATCATAAATGAGCGATTCTCTAGATTATTTAATGCCTCGGCTGCGGTATTATATAAATCCGTATCCCGTTTTTCCCATCCATAACGGAGTCTATCGGGACGGCGAATAAAAATTACTAAATCCACCTCTTGTCCGATGGTTTCCAGGATGAGTTTTTCATCGCCTAAGCGTGTATCTCCTAAACCGGGTACATCCACTAAGGCAATTTTACCGACATCGGAATTTTTGAAGGGACAGAAGATTTTAACTTCGCGAACGGCTAAATGGTCAAAGGTAATTAGTTCGCCTTGGGGAAAGCGGCGTTGGGCGACATATTCATGAATCCGTTCTTTGGGAATGGGGGGAAGTTTTCGGGGTGCGCCAGACAGGAGTAAGTGTCTGTACATGGGTAAGTGTTTATGATAATCTTCTTTGAGATGCTCATACATTGAGTTTTTGGTCGCATCACTTCCCGAAAATTCCGGTAATGTTCCGGCAAATTCGTCTAAGGTTTTGGGAGGATCAGCTAAGTCTAATTCCTGATAGTAGGGCTGAATGACTTCTTGTAAAAAAGTCTGTTCAGAATGAACGGTTACCTCGGCGTAGGTGTCTCCGGGTTGATGATAAATGGTGCTGCGAACAGCGGTACAAGCGCCGCCTCGGAGGGCGGGAATTTCATCATCGGTGAGTCCACTGATACTCTGGAGGAAGGTACTTTTCCCTTGACCCATGAGTCCAACGACGCCAATATTTAAGGTATGGCGGGAGAAGCGATGCCGAAGTTGATGCAGTTGATCCAGTTGCGTGCTAATCTGTAAGCGCAATGGGGAAAAGTCGATTTTGCTGAGGCGATCGCACACTTCGGGTTCGTCTAGTTTGTCCTGTAAGATATGACGCCGTTGATCTAGGGAGCGGAGCAAGTCAGTCAGATTTCTCAGATGTTCCTCGACATCGGCAATACTCTGAACTAAGGGTTGGCGTTGTTCTATAATTTTGGCTATGGTTTCGGCGCGATTAGACATGATAGCGATTAGACATAATAGTTAATTGGGCGGTTGTAGACGCGGAGAAATCGCTGGGCGGTTGAAACCGCAGCTACACAAACAAAACCCGCCTACGCGGGTTTCCCCACCCCTAGTTTTTTTTCTTTCCTTGTCAAGTGTAAGGCTATCCATACATGGTAGCGCGATCGCACAGCTAGGTTAAATGATATTTCGGTTCCTACCACGCCGGGAGACTGATTCATTATGAGGCGTTATACCACTATAGAGGATTGTGCGATCGCGTGGCTGGGCAAGTTGGTAATGGGGTTAAGATTAAGGAAATGAGGTTCCTCCGTTTTAAGGTTGATTTTATTTTGGAGATAGAAGATGACAATCAAAGTAATTAATGACTAACAAGCTTTACAAGACGGCTTAGAAGTCTTAATAGCCCATCTAGAAGCCGCTAAACTTGCTCGTAGAATCTATTAGTTGATTTCGTCACCCCCTTAGATTTATCTTAATAAAGATACCGTTTATACAGGCGGCATTTATGCTATCTCAAAATGAATTTGAGGAAATAATAAGCGATTTAACTAAACGAATAGAAGGAGATATCTTATGGAATGATGATGAGGATCATTCTCCTGCTGTAGAGTTTCGTGCAGAGGTAGTTTCGGATGCTGGTTATCCGATTTCTATCAAAGGAAGCTATAACGCATTTGCTCAGAAGCTTAGCTATGTTATCATACATCGAGCTGCTGGTAGGATTTATGGCTTAGATTTGGGGCAAGACCACAAAAATCCCAATGGCGAACAAGTAGGAGACAAACACAAGCATCGCTGGGACGAACATTATCGAGATAAACAAGCCTATGTTCCACCCGACATAACGGCTCTTATCACTGAGCCAGTCACAGTATGGCAGCAGTTTTGTTTAGAGTCAAAAATCACCCATAATGGAATTATGCAAGAACCACCACCGTTACAGTTGGATCTGTTCCTCTGATGTCTACCGTTTACCAAGAAATAGCTAAAACTATCGGAGAGCTGTTTACCTGCTCTACCGTCAACGGCTTTATCCGTATCCGCACCCCCTACCTCTACCCAGACGGTGACGTAATTGATCTCTTTTTAAAAGAGAAAGACGGACAGTATGTACTAACAGATTTGGGTGAAACTCTACGCTGGTTGCACATGCAAACCAGATCTCCTAAGCGTTCCGAGAAGCAAGAAACCCTTATTCAAGATACCCTCTTAACTCATGGAATCGAGCGATCCCGGGGAATGCTTATACTTCGGATACAAAAAGAAGAAAATTTAGCTTCGGCAATCACACGTTTATCTCAAGCAGCGTTTAGAATTTCTGATATTTGGTTTACCTTTAAAACAAGAGCATTTAAGCCAATTATTGAGGATATTGTAGAATTATTAAAAGAAGCACAAATACCTTTTGAACAAGACAAAAAAATTACGGGTAGCTCTGGTCGTTCTCGAAAATTAGATTTTTATACCCAACCCCCTCGACATAATTCGTTAATAAATGTTCTTAGTATAGGAAGTAAGACAGTCGCGAATAACAGAGCTGATAATGTTTTTAGTGCTTGGTCTGACCTCAGCTACTTAAAACAATCAGAAAGTAATTTACGCTTTATCTCATTATTTGATAATAGATTGGATGTATGGAGTTCAGAAAATATTCGCCTTTTACAAGAAGTATCTGATATCGCATATTGGTCGAGGCGAGAAGAATTTAAAGAAATGCTAGTCAGCTAACAATACATTATTAATTATGAATTATGCCTAGCATTTTTTTTACTGAATTCGATGTCGAACAAGCCACCCTCAACTAGCTATAAAGCTTAGGCTACACTACCCTCCACGTCTCCGACATCTCCCCCGATTCCCCCAATAGTTCAATCGCCTCTTGGAATACATTCTCAGCAATTAGTGGACTTAATCCGCGAGTTGTCGTAATGTCTACCTTACTGTTCAAGAAAGACTCTAAATCATTGATCAATCCTCCGGGAAACCAAGCACTTGTGCAGTTTCGATCATAATCAATCAAAAAATCAATATCGCTCTGTTCGGTTGCTTCTCCCCGTGCGACAGAGCCAAATACCCGTACACTATGAGCGCCATGTTTGGCGAAAATGGCAAGTAATTCATCCCGCCGCGCTTGTAAGTCTTGAATCGTTCGGATTGTTGTTGAGCAGCCCATATTCACTCCTTATCGTAATCTGTAAGGTTACAGCATTGCCCATTGGTGTCAACTTAGAGTGAAAAGCTTTGCCTGTGAGAGTTGGAGTCTCGTTGCCAATTCCTTAACCCCCCTTAATCCCCCCTTGATAAGGGGAGGGTTAGGGTGGGGTTGATTTGGAGAGGGTTTAACCCGATTCATTTATAGTTAGATAGGGAGACTGTCGCTATTCTATCGCCACCTATGCCCCTTTGCATTAACCCCACTTGCCCAAAACCCGACACCTCAGAGAATGAGCATCAGCGCTTCTGTCAAAGCTGTGGCTCAGAGTTGCTGCTGAATGGGCGTTATCGGGTGATGCGTCTGATTAGTGATAAGAGTGGCTTTGGCAATATCTACGAAGTCTATGAAGGGAGTACGCCGAAAATCCTGAAAGTTCTTAAGGATCATCTCAACAGTGACGCCAAGGCGGTGGAACTGTTTGAACAAGAGGCGGTGGTGTTAGGGCGACTGAACCATCCGGGTATTCCGCAAGTGGATAGTTCGTTCCTCTATCAGACACGGAATGGGTTAGGCTTGCACTGCTTGGTGATGGAAAAGATAGAGGGACCCACATTAGAGCAGTGGTTAGAACAACAGCACAATCGACCCATTTCTGAGGCGCAAGCGATCGCGTGGTTAAAACAGCTTGCAATTATTCTACAGCTTATTCATGATCAGCAGTACCTGCATCGGGATATTAAACCCTCTAATATTATGCTCCGCCCTGATGGGCAGTTGGTGTTAATTGATTTTGGTACAGCACGAGAAGTCACCCGCACCTATCTAGCTAAAGTGGGCGCTGGCGGCGGGATTACAGCCGTTATTTCATCCGGGTATACCGCTCCCGAACAAATCAATGGGGAAGCCGTTAGACAATCGGATTTCTTTGCCTTGGGACGTACTTTCGTCTTTTTGTTAACCGGACATCATCCCAGCCAGTTGTATGATGCTCAAACGGATACATTAAACTGGCGGAATCACACCACCGGGATTTCCCCAAACCTGTTGCAGTTAATCGATGAGTTGATGGCGCGACAGGTTCGCGATCGCCCGCCAACAGCCCAAGCTATTCTACAACGCCTGGACGCCTTAGAGCATCAACCCGCCACATTGACCGAAACCCTGAAAGTGGGAGTCGCTCCCCTCCCTCAATCCGAACCCGCCCCAGAACGCCATTCTGGGCGCTGGCAAGTGGTCATTTTAGTGTTAGCCATACTGGTTATTTTAGGGATTGGAATTATCGGTTCAGGCGGGTTAGATTCTCAATGGGTTTGGATATTTACTCCAGCACAAGCGCCGCAAAGAAAGGGAGATGTAGATTATTTTCCTTACGTTGAAGGAACTGATAGTCAGGGGAGAACGGCTGAATTTAGTGTGGCGGTACTTTCACGGGAATATAAATGGAAACTGGGGAGTACCTTTCAAGTCAACTATAATCAACAAATTATCCCCATTGATGCGTTACGGTCAAATTTGGAGGAGGAAGGGATACAGCGCCTGATGGAAAATCCCAGTGAAATTATTTCCGTGGGAACCGCTTCCTGTGAAGGAACTCCAGTGGGAGAAGAACAGCGAGCCTTTAGACGCGCCGAGCAAATCCAACTGTTAGCGAAAAAGTTATTTCGGGATGTTCCATCGGTAGAAAACTATCGCCTATTAAATCTGGGTCAATTTAACCGAGACGATTGTTTACCGGATCAAGATGCCACGTCGTACCAGCGTAGTATTATTATTATTGGCGTGAAGAATAAAACCCCCGGTGTAATTGTAGATGAAGCCTTGCGATCGCGCTTAGAAAACACACCCTTTGGGGATTTTCGTCTAGAGGATTACTCCCTGGGTTCGCCTGAGCGGTTTCAAACCATATCCAGTCAGCTAGAGACGCCAGAGACGCCGGAGATACCGGAAACACCAGAGACACCAGAGACGCCAGAGATACCGGAAACACCAGAGACACCAGAGACACCAGAGATACCGGAATTGTAGGGTAGCAAAACCATGTCATCAAGGGTGGCGAAGGGTTAAAAGTCAAAACTCAAAATTCAAAACTCAAAACTATTGTAGGTTACTGTTTTCTTGAGCTAAGCTGCGACAGGAGAGCAAGTGAAGAGGTTAGCAGTCAATGGCAAATGAAGAACATGGGGCTCTACTCAAACAAGGCGTAGAAACCTGGAATCAGTGGCGGGAGGAGAATCCGCAACTCGTACCCGATTTGAGTCAGTCGGAGCTAAGCAGAGCTAATCTGAATGAGGCAAACTTTAGTGGGGTGAACCTCCAGAATGCTGATTTGAGAATGGCAAATCTCACTGATGCGAATCTCCAAGGTGCGGATCTCAGTGGCGCAGATCTCCGGGGTGCTAACCTGAGAGGGGTTAACCTAAATCAAGCCAATCTAACGGGTACGGATTTAAATGGAGCCTATTTAACCCTAGTTAATTTTATTGACGCTAATCTTACGGCTGTTAACCTGAGTGAAGCGAATCTGAGAATTGCTAACCTCAGTGGTGCTAATTTGAGTGAAGCGAATCTGAGAATTGCTAACCTCAGTGGTGCTAATTTGAGTGAAGCGAATCTGCGGATGGCTAATTTAAGTGAAGCGAATCTGCGGATGGCAAATCTCAGTGAAGCTAACTTAGAAAAAACCCAAGTCTTATCGGCGAACTTCAACAAAGCGATCTTAACAGGAACCTGCTTGCAAGAGTGGCAAATCGACAGCACCACAAACTTAGATGAAGTAATTTGTGATTATATTTACTTGCAAACGGGTCAACAAAAACGCTATCCCAATCAGGGAACTTTTACGCCGGGAGAGTTTACTGAGTTATGGCGTCAGCATCTCAACACGGTTCAAGTAAAAGTGAGTCCGGAGGTTACCCAAGTTCAAGATTCTCCAGTCCAACAAACGAATGCAGTCGTCGCCAGTGTACCAGAAGTCAAAGTCGAAATCCAACAGCCACACCAACCTCCAGTCAATTACACCGCAACGGCTAGCGCACCGGAGATTAAAGTTGATATTCAACCACCTGTTTATCACAGTGTAATGCCTAGGGTTTCAGAGGGAGCAGATAACAGTTCCCAGCCTCCTTCCCCAAGCGACAGCACGATTATCCAACCTAATCTACAACAGGCGGTATCTGAAGTTCACCGACTTCTAGAACAACTGGATCAGGATCTCTCCGAACCAAAATGGTCAGAAGTCGCCGCAGAAATTCAGCAACTTTTGCACGAATTGACTCAAACTTGTCCGACAAGAACACCGTTAGAAAAAGTGATTGCTGTCGCCGCCGCGATTAAACAGATTGAGAGTAATCCTCCCCTAAAAGTCAAGGTTGTAGAAGCGGTACAAAGTGCCGGAATTACCCGACTACAAGAGTACATCGAGCATCCTCTAAGTAAGATTTTACTGCCCGCGATCGCAGAATGGAACTAAGTGGGTTTGTAGTAAAGGCTAAAGCATTTAGATTTTGTTGGGTTTCGTTCCTCAACCCAACCTACAAATGTGTACAAATTTGACATACTCCCTTTTACCCCTCCCTAACCCTCCCCTTGGCAAGGGGAGGGAACTCGAACGACTTTGGTTTGGGGATTAAGAAAACAATTTTAGATAAAAATTGGACGCACAACTTTGAGAACTTCATGCTTGAGTTTAGCAAATAGGGTCATCGGTCGAGTTTCTATGGAGACATAACCCGTCATTCCCGGTTTCATGGGATTCGTGTCATCATTAGTAATCGAAAGTCGTACTGTCCATATAGGTTTAATTTGGTTTTCATCGGATTGGAGGGCTGAGGAACTATTTTCCACCGCCGTGGTATAAGGTTGCAGTTCTCCTTGTTTATAGAACTTGACTTTATCTCCTCTGAGGATAAACTTTTCATCTTCTTGGCGAATCTTGGCAATGACGGTTAAGTCAGATAAATCAACAATTTCCATGATTTTTTTACCCGCAGAATGCCAAGTATTTTTCAGCAAGTCTAAGTCTTCGGTAATGATAGTTCCCGTTGTATCTGCGACTAAAATAAGTTGCTCTCGCCGGGATAGTTGACGCTGAACTTCTGCGGTTAATTCTTCGATTTGACGCTGACGATCCTTAACCACAATTTGGGCGGCGTTAAGATTTTCTTCAACCGAAACTCTGGCGGCGGTGGCGGCGTTTAATTCAGCTTGGGCGCGGGTTAATTGATCGTTAATTTCTTTGATAATGGATTGAATTTGAGCTTGTTTTCTGCTAATTAAACTGGTCAGTTCAGCCAGTTCAGCTTGGCGGCTATAAGTATCATCCAGAAGTTCATCAACACGAATCGCCGGAATCACTGAACTCCCCGCTTCTTGGTTCACAGCTTTAATCGTTTTCAGACGCTGCTGACGAAGGGAGAGACTGGCAGAAAGTTGTTCTTTTTTCTGGTAAAGTCCTTGAATATCCCGTTCTAATGCTTGAATTTGGGGGGGAGAATTTCCTTGATGAATGCTAGCAAGTTCGTGCTGAACTCTATTAGCGGCTTGACGGGCATTGTCTTCTAAGACTAGCATTTCAGTATGGTTCGCCCGTAAATCTTCGACTAATCGCAAGGCGTCTTGTAAGGCGGATTGGGCTTTTCCCAGTTCAGTTTGGGCGTTTGCGATCGCGCTTTCGATCTCCTGGCTTTCTAATTGTACGAGTTTATCACCTTTGTGGACAGGTTGATTCGGTTTTACATAGATTTCTTTAATCACACCAGCCACTTTTAAGGTAACATCTTGGCGGGCGTTTGAGGTAGAGGTGATATCTGCTTCTCCGCGTACTGAGTGAGGGAATTCGGGGATAAAGGTAACGTATCCGACACCTGCGATAATTGCGGTAATTAGGAGCCATTTTTTCAGGTTAACAGATGCTCGTTTTTCCGGTTTTGGCAAAGCCGGGGAATCTGATGCTGGTTGTACCGGGGGTTTAGGTTGTGGCGGCACAACTTTCAGTTGATTTTGACGAGAATTAATGGAAGTATTCATGATGAAATAATCCTGAATTTAATTTTCCTGTAGGGGCGGGGGTCATTATTATCATTTCTTACCTTACCCAGAGGTAACAATAATTTAGATTTTCCGTAGGGGCGGGTTTCACCATTATCCTTTCTTCTTTCACCCCGATGTAACTAAACCCGCCCCAGCCGAGTGAAATAATTTAGATGTTCTGTAGGGGCGGGTTTCACCATTATCCTTTCTTACCTCACCCCGATGTAACTAAACCCGCCCCAGCCGAGTGAAATAATTTTAATTTTTCCGTAGGGGCGGGTTTTACTATTATCGTTTCTTCTCTCACCCCGATGTAACTAAACCCGCCCCGAATCAACACCTAATAAATACATAAAATCATTGATCGCGGGGAAAATAGAAATAAATCGCCCAGACAACCAACAAACTCATCGCCAGAGTTGGAATATTAGCAAAACTCCAGCCTACTACTCGATAGAGAATAAATCCGAAAACGAATTGCAGATAGAGGAAGCTAAACGGGGCATAAGCTGCTAGAATCCAGGCGTCGCGGGGACGTTCTTGGATGGGTTTCCGTCGCAGCAGATTGCCATAAAACTTAAAGGAACGACTACGTAAATTATTAATCCCAGTTAGGGCAACGGCGAGATAATAGCCATCAAATTTAGCCAAAGGATTGAGGTTAAGGGCAACCGTAAATAATGCCGCCCCCATTAATAGATAACTGGTGGTAAATAGCCAACTCCCGGATACAGAACCATTCCATAACCAAAGCGCGATCGCGGCAATAATCAGTTGACAGAGAACCCCGGCGGCGACAACCAGAACTCGTTGATATTGTTTCATCAGACAATAAGCATCACTGGTATTTGTATACGCCGCAGGCATGAGAAACATGAAAAATACTCCCATTTCTGATACTTGCAGATTCAGGTGAGTAACTTGATTGGCATAATGTTTTAGGGTGAAGGCATGACCGAGTTCGTGGAGGGAAACCACGAGTAAGGCGAGGAGGATAAAAGGGAGAAGTAAGTTGCTACCCTCTATAGTGATTAGTTTTTGTCCAATCGCTAAAATTTCCTGACGCTGGTGCAGTCCAATAATTAGAGAAACCGTTAAAAATAGACCTAATGTGAGAGCAAAATGCTTTGTCCAAATCCAGGACAGGTTATTAACATGACGGCTTAACCAAGAATCGGGATTAAACAGGGGAATGCGGAAATATAACAGTTGTAGGGGCGTGAATTTGCCTCGGCGGGGTTTCGGGGGTTTGGTTCCTTCTAGCATGGCGGTGGCGGCGAGTTGCTGGAGTAAGGTTCGCAGTTGGTTGGGGGGAATGTTATAGGTTTGGCAGATAGCATTGGGGGGGAGGTGTTCGAGGGCGTTAATTACGGTTTTGGTTTGGTTGTTGAGTTGGAGAAAGGTTCTATCTTCGGGGTTACGGAGTATCCAATAGTTGTCGGTGTGTTGAATCCATTGCAGGCTGGATTTGAGATGGGGTTGATTGGGATTTGGATTTAAGGATGGGGTAGGGTAGGGTTGGTTTAGGTGGGAGGGTTCTGGGGCTAGAATGTTGAGGGTGATTAATTTTTGCAGGAGTTGTTTGACGAAATTGGGTGGGAGGGTTTCGCCGAGTTTCTGTTGGATTTGGTTGACGGTATAGTGTCCGGTGAAATAGCGTAAGGCTTGGGCTTCAGGGGGAGAGAATTGATGGTGATGGTGGTTATCTGGGGTGTGAAGGATGAATTGGCTGGAGTCTCGTTGTTGGCTGAGTTTCCAATAGGTTGTTATATCGGGACAAATCCAGTTGTTATCCATAGTTTGTTAGTTCCGGATAAACGATAAAAATTGCTATATGATTGGAATCAAATGATTCAGGTTTAGCCGATGACTGTGGCTCAAGTGAGTAGCAATTATGAAATTGAGATTCCGGTGACGGTTCGAGAAGCATTAAAGCTGAAGCCGGGGGATGCCTTAGAAATCAAAGTCGTGGATGGTGCTGTGGTGATGATGCCCGTTCCCAGTTACACATCGCGCCTGTTTGCCAAGCATCAAAATCTCTGGCAGGGGGTGGATGCTGTTGCCTATATTCGTGGGGAACGGGAGTCATGGCGCGATTAGATGACCTGGATGGGGTTGCGATCGCTCTCGACAGTGTGATTTTCATTTATGCTTTAGAAGGAAATCCAGAGTTTGGCGAACTAGCTCGGAAAGTTTTAGAGATGATTGAGCAAGGGAAGTGCCAGGGGGTTGCCTCTGATTTGGTGCTGGCTGAATTAATGGTTAAACCCTTGCGAGATGGATATCCGGACATTGCCGAAGAATATGCTCAGGATTTACCCCATTTTCCTAATCTGAGGTTTTGCCCGGTGACTCAGGCGGTGGTGATTGCAGCCGCCCGGTTACGAGGGAATAGCAATCTAGGCTTGATTGATGATCTACATTTAGCGACGGCTGTGGAAGCTGGATGCAGGGTTTTTCTAACCAATGATGCTACACTTCGTTCTCCCAACGCGGGTTTAGAGATTTGGATGCTTCGAGATATTGAAGATTGATGGATTGAGATCATCAGAAATTGGTGCGTATTCAGGGGAAGGGCGATCGCTCTAGGGATTGGCGCAAACCAGGAGAGAGAGGGCGATCGCACCTGGCAGACTATCACCTTTAATTCGGGTGTAGGGGCGACCCGCTTGCATTAATTAACAACGGTGTCCGCTTAATTTGATCGGGTCGCCCTTTATTCAATTCCCGGTGTCAAACGGTGGTTTTTGAGCGGTTATGTGCGTTATTTATACAGTTTCACAAGTCCCTTTCTTACGGCATTTTGAAATACAGTTGGTACATGAAGCCGACCACTATTAGCAGGAGATTGAGGATTCAAAGGATTAGACATATTAACGTATGCTCGATTGTTATGCACTTCTACATGGGTGTGAGATCCGTAACTTGCACCTGTGTTACCTTCTTTTCCAATTAAAGAACCTGCTGCAATAGTTTTACCTTGTAAATTCTCATTAATTGAACCTTCGGCTAAATGCCAATAGATGAATGTTTGGTTAAGCTCTTTATTGTAGATAGCAACCGTTCCATTGTATCCCCAATACTTAGAACTAACTTCTTTCCCATTTTTGGCTTCAATTACTTCACCGCCAACTAAGGCATAAATCCCCGGGTTACTATCTCCGTCTATCGAATCAACTGCCTCACGAATAATGTGATCGTGATTGTGGCTGTTAGACCCCAATCTATTGTTGATATTGTCTTGATACAGTGCATTCAAGTAGTCAGCATTTGTGTAAATGTAATTTGGATTAGGATTAGTACCACCAGTATTGCGTTTCACCTCCGCATTTAAAACCAAGTGATAGTTTCCACTATCACCAGATTGAGCCTTGACCCGAACATAGTATTCGCTGTTTGCTTTCAACTCATATTCGTCATAAGTTGACTTCCGATTCCGAGAATTAACTTTCTTCAACTCCTTGCCATTCTTGTCATACAAAATTAACTCAACATCTCCCTCCAGAGGTAAACTACCACTACCACTTGGATGACGAACGGCAAATTGTAAGAGTCGAGGATCGGAGCCAGTGGAAAATTTGTAGTAATCCAGCTCACCAGTCGGTACTCCGACGTGGTCATTCACCGTAACCCGTTTCCCTCCAATTTGACCTAGATTCCGAGCATCAGATCGAGTCTGCCCTGCTTGATCTAAGTTATGAACAAAGGTGTAAGAAGATGAAGGCATTGATGGCTTAGGAGTCATCACAACCCGATACTTACCAGGTCGAAGAGAATCATAGCGAAATACACTGTTACCAGTGCTATTTGGATTGACAGCAACCCATTGCCCATTCTGTTGTCGGTAAATTTTAGAGGTGTAGTGAATGGAGTCAATTATCTTACCATTGACATCTCGCACTGCTGTGTGTAGGGTGCGATCTGTCGCATTACTATCAACCCGGAAATTATACTCAAGTTGACCCGTCAAACCTTTAAACTCATGCCGCCCAGATTGCGCCCAGAGTTGTTCAAAGTTTAAGACCAGATCGTAGTTTGTTCGAGAACCATTCCTTGCGGTGACTTCAATATAGTATTTGCTATTAGGTTTCAGGTTTTCGGCTGCGAATGTAGGCTTGCGGTTGACAGAATCAACTGACAATACTTTATTACCATTAGAATCTAACAACCTCATCTTGATATCACCATCCAGCAGCCGATTCTTGGTTTCTTGATTCAAATCACTGTATAAACTACGAACAGCAAACTGTAAGACTGGCTGGAAATTACTGGTGGTAAAGGCATATAAATCTTTGTCACCCTGCGGAACACCCACATGATCGCTGACAATGATGCGCTTACCATCAATTTTTCCATACTCTCGGTTCAAGTTGCGGGTTTTTGCCAAGCTATCCCCAGCTTGGTCTAGATTCACAATCATTTCATAGGGAACGTTCGCTTTGTCCTGTGCAACGTCCACTTTAATGAGATATGTTCCAGCCCGTAAATTCTGGAAACTTGCATAATTGTCATCAGGATTAACGCCAGTCAGGGGGACTTGTTGCAGCCGACCATTACCGAGGTCACGATAGACTGTGGTGCGTAAGTCTGGGTGAGTCAGCACTGTATCTCGCGCCGCCAAATGCATGACATTTTTACTACCCTTTAAATCCACCCAGTATTCGCTACTACCCCGCATATTAGGATAGATGTGACGACCATCCGGAACATCAATAATATTGACTGGGGGGGTTGGTTGCCAAATTGGATAAATGGTTTCAGGTAGGTCAATATTAGGAAGTTGATGCCCTGTCCCAGTGAAATAAGTAATTGCCTTTACCCCGTTCCAGATAATATAGCCGCCATCAAAATAGTGAACGGCAGGCACATTCATTCCGTCAAATGCTTTCCAGTGAACCTGGATGTCTTCCAGAGAGTTATCCAACTCTCCTTGATTAGTTTGATAAGCTTTAAGGATTGCCTCCTTAGCTCGCTTTTCTGCCACTTTCTTAATCAATTCTGGGAGATCTGTGATGGGTGAATCTTCATCCGGAGGCTGTGTTGGTGTTGGACTGGGAAGATAGTCAATAATCGGCACTTCTTGACCTTGACTGCCTTCCAAAAAGTTCATGATCAATCGATATTCATCAATTTTGGAATGGTTTCCACGATTGACTGTCAAAACATAGGAACCAGGACTGAGTTTTCCATCTGAACCCGCGTAAAGCATATTTCCATCAGATTTACCCTCCAGGACAACTTGACCATTCTTGCGAAGAACGGCACTTCCCATAAAGTTCAGCGAAAACTGTAGCGGAGTCGGTTCATCAATCGAGAATGCAAACGTGTCACTGGGATTATTATCATTGAGCCAGCCGTAATACCACCGCCGCCATTCTGGAGGCACAATCACACTCTGAACTGCCCGTTCACCTGGCGTAAACACCCCTTCACCACTCCAAGTTTCAGGACTTAAGATAGCTGGTGTACTGTGTTCCCGGGCTGTCGTGGCTTTCGCCAAATGAACCGCCGCCGCTATATTCAACAAGCCAGCACCTGTCTCAGCATCATGACTCGTACTGCCCAAATCCGTGGCTGTATTCTTAATAATCTCAACCACCTGGCGGTAACTCAACTCAGGATTCGCCGCCCAAACCTGGGACACCGCCCCCGTCACCTTCGCCGTGGCTACGGAAGTCCCCGCCATACCGCTGGTTCCTTCCCCAGTCAAGGACAACTGGGGATTATCCGCAGTTCCGCCATAAGCCATTACATCCAACCCATGACCATAACTGGAATAATCCGTGCGGTCAGACCCCTTCCAAACCGACGTTTCGGGGTCAAACTGTTCCGCCGCCCCCACGGTGAGGATATTGTCAAACTCCTGAGAAGCCTGTCCTAATACCGACATCACATCCCCATCATTGCCAGCCGCCACCACTAACATGACATTATTCTGACGGGCATACTCAATCGCCGCCCGTTCCATTGGGGTAAACTCATAACGAGTGGTAACGTTTCCATCCGCATCAATTTGGGTTAAATCTAAACTCAGATTAACTACAGCATTGGGTTGTCCCGATTCTTGCGCCGCATCAACAAATTCCACTAATGATTCTGCCCACTTGCCAGAACCAACAGCACGCCCAACCCAAAGCGGCGCATCATCGTTAATCCCTTCAACGCCAATATCGTTATCTTGAGTCGCCCCAATAATTCCTAAGACATGGGTGCCATGTTCATTCCCCTCACCAGCTTCCATCAGAGGGTTATTATCGCCATCAATCCGGTCTTGCCCTAAACTGATTCGGCTATAGTCAATATCAGGGTTATTTTCACTGAAGCCTGTATCAATAATGCCGACTAACGGCTGATTTTCCTGGGGAAACTCATACTGGACAGGTTCAGCGAGTTCAGAAGCTGTTGTGGGTTCGGTAACGATTTCACTATTGTTAACAGGTTCATCGATAACAACATCCGTTGATTCTTCAGTCGTGGGTTCGGTGACGATTTCACTCTCATCGACTGGACTGTCATCAGTTGGAGATTCTCCGACTAATTCATCGGTTAATAGTCCACCATCATCAGGCGTATCTGGAGTAATATAAGGTCTGGCATAAGTTGTCAATGCCTCACCCATATCTGTACCGCGCCAATCGTGATTGGGGTCAACCACATCATCCATCAACGCGGCTTTACCTGTAGCCCCCCGCACCTGGAAAACAATATCGTTATAATCCTGGTCATTCCAATCAGCATCTACGCGCAAATCTTCCATAACAAACGTGCTACCATCGCCCGTAACATCGGCAATTTGTCCAGTATGGAAGGCATCTTCTGGATTTGCCGTTGCCATGGAAAATAGGGGACGTACTGCACCCCCCGCATCCGGGTTATCAAAGACCTGCTGCACCGTACTATTTGGTACTAGCATTACGCCAAATTCATCTCCTGGACGCATTTGGAATGTTTTTACACCCAAATACTCGCCAGCGTTATCATTAACTTCTGCGAGTTCATCAGAAAACCGTGCGCCTTCAGTTTGATCGGCAATGGCAATATGACCTAATTCTGAATCACTCAACGCACGAGAGGCGGCTTCCTGGATAAATTCCTCTGAACCGGGTTCAAATTCATCCATGCCATCTAAACTAAAGATGGCTAATTCTCCCTGATAGTTACCCCCATCAAAGAGGAAATCAATACTCACGTCTCCGGTTTCACCGACGGTGAATGTGCCAGACTCAAAGGTGGGATTGATAAAGGGAATATCTTCAAGTTGATCCGTTAACAGTGGCGTCTCTGGCGTCGTTTCGGCAATGCTATCAGCGGTATCTTCTGGGATTAAATCGACATCCCCATCCCCATGGCTAAAGGTTTGACTATCCTCATCTGAGATATCCCAATCCTCACCCAATTCTGGGAGTTCGGGGGTATCAATGTCCATTGTCGCTAAGTCGGGTGTATCATCAATGCCATCCACCAAACCACTGGGGGTGTACATGGGTTCGAGGATAAACGCTTGTAGCAATACGGGAGACTTGTCAACCAGGGATTGATTATGAGGGGGTGATTTTGAGCCGAATAAACCATTCCAAAAACTCGTCAGCCATCGGAAAACACCATTGTGCGATCGCGCCTTGGTGCTGGATGCTGTAGACGGTACAGTGGCTGTCTGTTTACTTGTCGCTACATCTGAACTTTCCATAGAATTATTTTCCTTAAAATCATGATCTAGAACTATATTCATTAAAAAGGGGTTTCTTGGCGCAGAACCCCCCGCAAGGTATCAAGTTCAATCTGGTTATTGCTATCAGAAGGTATCAGAAGGTATCACAACCTGGCGGTGGGGAGTGTGAAAGTTACCCCCTTTTTGAGGAGGCGATTGAAATCGCTGCTACACAAACCAAGTCCGCCTGCGCGGACTGAATTATAACGGGGGTGGGGATGATTGATTTTTAGGTAATTTGGATAAAATAAGGATATCGACCATTTATTCTCGGCGTAAGAGAAAACTGGTATAAGGGCACGACACTGTCGTGCCCCTACGAACATGAATTAGTTCCTTGTTCCCTCCCGGTTCCCTCCCCTTTATAAGGGGAGGGTTAGGGTGGGGTTGATCAGGGGAGGGTTAGGGTGGGGTCAGATCAAGGTATCGCTTTCTTTTTGAAGCTCAAGTTGACACATAAGACAGACCTGCGCCCTACCCTGTATTCTATGTTGTTTCAGCGCTCAATTCTCGCGACTTTTGCCGCACCATTCCCGCAATTACGGCTTGTTGTAATTTCATAAAGGCGTTGATGTCTTCTAAACCATATTTCGTGGTTTGTAGTAATTGCCGGAGTTGGTCTTCTGCTTCAACGCTAAGATAACCATTGGTGATAGCTTGTTGGACAATTTGCCGAATTAAAATCATTGTCTTTATCCCTCCTTGGAAACTGTCATTAACGACGGCTAGGAAACTTTGCTCAAGACTCTAACTTTTCACGGGAAGCCTAGAAACCTTCGTCGGGGCGGGTTTAGTTCAATCTGGGTGCAACCGAAAAGTAGAGACGTTCCATGCAACGTCTCTACTTGTTTACATCCGACGACGCTTACGAATTTGACTGGAAAAAATTAAGCCTACGGTGGCTAACCCAAAGACTGTACTCGGTTCAGGTACAGACTCACAGTAATCCCGTTCGCAAATACCGGATTTGTCAAACTTAAAGCCAATATTGTAATTGCCATCAAACTTATCTAAGTCGTAACCTGCCGTTATTAAATCAGAATCACTCAGATAAATAATATCGGCAATAAACTCTCCCGATGCAATAGAATTGAGACTTTGACCTTGATCAAAATAGGTTGTTGTGGCAGGTAAATCACCAAAACTGGGTTCACATAAACCGGGAATACAGTTTCGGGTAACTACAGCATTATTATAGGCTTCTAGGCTGCCAAAACCATTGTTTTCTTTTGTAACACTTTTGGCGGTGACATTGGCATATAGACCAACTTTAGGTGCGCCTGAATCACTGTTGGGAGAGAAACGAACGGCAAATAAATCACCGACTTCGCTCGCTGTGGTAAAGTCTTGATCAGTCAAGTTTATGAATAAATCACCCCAACCCGTATTCCTGTCATCCGCGCCAGTTCCCTCTACACCGGTTAAAGGCATATTGCCATTGAGGACAACAAAAATGCTATCGACTGTTTCCTTGACAGACATCCCGTAGAGTTCATAGCGATTATCTTTGCCGCCAATGATATCGCCATCAACGCCATCATTGGGGGAATCTTCACTATTTTGCCAGTCATAGTCATCCTTGGGGTTTTCTTCGATCACTAGCGCTCCACCATCGTTGAGACATTCAGCAGAGACATTGAGAATATCTCCTTCATTTAACGCTCTTAATGTGGCGGCTTTTGCGGCTTCTCCTGTGGTCACAATTAAGCCAAGTGCAGCGGTTAAACTGATCAGTTTTGTGGCAAGTAATGGTGTGTTACTATTAGACATCGTTTTCTCCTTGAACCGATTATCGGTGGAATAAGCGTTTCTGTTGAATGCAAATAGGTATCTGTAATTTTGCAACGGAAACACCTGTAGTTAGATTGGTGGGGGCAGGTTTCAGGAAAAACTTTGACACTCTAAAGATAATTTAATGATTAAAACCAGCCCTCGCCCACTATCTGATTTTGGGCTTATCTAGAGGGAAGAATTTGACCGTTGTTGACTAGGGCTTTAATAGCGGTGCGTTACGCTTCGCTAACACACCCTACGGCTATGAATATGACTTTGTGGTTGACTTGAGTAATCCATTTTCGGAATTCACTGACTATAGAATACTCCATTTTGTACATAGGTTGGCATTTTATTTGTAAACCGATACAAACTCAGGATCATCATTTGCCATTTGTCCTTTGCCAGAAAATAGGGAATCCGGCGTTCTCATTCTTGCCTAGCTCCAATCAGTAGATTTTCGGACTATCCTTATTAAAGGGCAAACTTGCCAGCCCTAACCCCCTGAAACCTATCAATTTGCCCGCTAACCTATTGCATTGAAATTTACAGAAAGTATCAAAAGGTATCGAAAAGTATCAAAAGGTATCAAAAGGTATCACCGTTTTGAATCCGGGCGGGTTTTGTGGAGAAGTTATCGGTGGTATCCTCTGGTTATAGGCTAAACCTGCCCCTACCCGTTACCTTACACGGAATTTGCTATATGTTGTGGGATGCATTTCTAAAACGAGTCGCTGATGCTCATAATCTGTTTGGAGAAGATGAGCGACAAGCTTTCCTGGTTCGGTTTACTGAACGAAATTTGCCACGCTCTGATATTCAGGTGGCGCAGGATTTGAATATTAGTGAAGTGACGCTGCAACGGCGACTGGGAAAGGGAGTTTATACTCATTTGGTTACCAGTTGCCCTCAGCTTAATACTGATAAAAAGGGAAAATTTAAGATTGTCCGAGATTGGCTAAAAAAAGGGTATATGATCTGTCAATGCGATGGCAAAGGAGTGATAAAAGCAACGGCTTTTCCTCACCCCTCTCCAATCGCGAATCATCCTTACGTCGAACGCCCCCCGATTGAATCCCTCTGTTATCAAACTCTTTGTGAACCGGGTGCATTGATTCGGATTAAGGCACCACGGCAAATGGGGAAGACGGAGTTAATGGCAAGAGTTTTGAATTTGGCTCAACAACAAGGATATCGCAAAGTCTATTTAAATTTATGTCAACCGGAAGAATCGGTGGTGCAAGATCTGGATCAATTTTTGCGTTGGTTGTGTACAAATGTCAGTCGTCAACTACAAAAACCGCTACAACTCCAGGAATATTGGGATGGGGATCTCAGTAGTAATGATAACTGCTCAGCTTATTTTCAGGACTATTTATTAGAGCAAATCGATAGTCCCCTGGTTTTAGGATTGGATACGGTTGATCGCCTTTTTCCTCATTTGCCTATTGCCCAAGACTTTTTCGGTATGCTGCGGGCATGGCATGAAGATAGTAAAATTATCGATAATTGGCAAAAACTGCGATTAATTGTGTCTCATTCGACGGAAGCTTATATTCCGCTGGATATCAATCACTCGCCGTTTAATGTAGGATTAACCGTTCCTCTACCCGAATTTACAGCCGAACAAGTAACTGAATTAGCACAACAGCATGGGCAGGTATTAAGTAAGGCTGATGCCAGTTTATTAATCAATAGGGTGGGAGGACATCCGGGCTTAATTAAGCAAGCGTTAGTTGGACTCAAAACTTTCCGAAATACCACACTCGAACGGCTATTCAATGAAGCGGCGACGGATGCGGGGATTTATGGGAATTATTTGCGAAAGATTTGGCGAGAGTTGCAGGATAATCCAGCATTGATTCCGGCACTAAAGAAGGTGGTGGAGGCAAGCAATGGTGTAGAATTGGCGTCAAAACTTGCCTATCAGCTTGAAAGTTTGGGACTGGTGCATTTAACTGGAAACAAGGTAAGAATCAGATGTGATCTTTATCGTGACTATTTTGGCTCTCGATTGGCGAATTGGGCGGAGGATTAATTAATGTTCGTAGTAAAGGCTTTAGCCTTTGACGGGAGGCGAAGCCTCGCCAATGGCATTCCCTTTTCAGATCTGGGAACGAGGGAGGGTGAATGATAAATGACAAATGACTATCATGTTGGCGGAAGTTTACCGCCGACTGCGACGAGTTATGTGATGCGTTCTGCTGATCAAGAACTTTATCAAGGATTAAAAGCAGGAGAATTTTGCTATGTGCTAAATTCCCGACAAATGGGTAAATCTAGTTTACGAGTGCAAACCAAAAAACGCCTGGAAGCCGCAGGAATTGCCTGTGCGGTGGTTGATTTAACTCGCATTGGGCGTCAGGCGAATGAACAGCAATGGTATAAGGGAATTGCTTATCGTTTAGTTAGTGAATTGCGACTAGCGAAGCGCGTCAAATGGCGACAGTGGTGGGATGATCATGACTCCTTATCGCCTGTGCAGCGGTTGGGGGAGTTTATTGAAGCGGTTGTGCTGGATATTATTACTCAAAATTTAGTTATTTTTATTGATGAAATTGATATTACGCTGAGTTTATCCTTTCCAAGCGATGATTTTTTTGCCTTAATTCGAGCTTACTATAATGGACGAGATACAAAGAGGCGATGTCAGCGTTTAACCTTTGCATTATTGGGGGTAGCAAGTCCATCGGATTTAATCCAAGATAAAACCAAAACACCGTTTAATATTGGCAAAGCGATTGAATTACAGGGGTTTAAACTGGATGAAGCGCTGATTTTAACCAAAGGGTTTGAAGGAAGGGTTAAGCATCCGCGAAAGGTGCTGGAAGCGATATTATATTGGACGGCGGGTCAACCGTTTCTGACGCAAAAATTGTGTCAGTTGGTGCAACTGTCCTGTGACTCTCAGTTAGACAGTGTTATCGACAAGGATGGGTTGAGGCGAGTTATCGATTTCGGCGATAATTTTATGGGGAAAACCCTGGCGATAAGTCGGGCGGGTTGGGTTGCGTTTGGGGTTTTATCGAGAAGCGTTATGGGTAAAATTTGCCCCGACACCAATGAATGGGGGTTCGTGAAACAAATCGTGCGATCGCAGATTCTGGTAAACTGGGAATTCACGGATCATCCCGAACATCTGAGAACCATACGCGATCGCATCCTCCTCAGTCACCATGGTGCAACAGCGTTACTCCGCCTCTATCAGCAAATCTTACAACGGGGGGAAATCCTCGCCGATGAGAGTCACGAACAACAGGAATTGCTGCTATCGGGGTTGGTGATTCAACGTCAGGGTAAACTCAGAGTTCATAACCCTATCTATAAATCGATCTTTAATCGCCAATGGGTCAACACCCAACTTCCAGCACAAGTTGAGCATTCTGTCAAGACCCCAGCTTGGACAATTCCCGCCATCAGTGGGGTTGTCAGCGTTGTAGTGATTGGGGTGCGATCGCTGGGTTTATTGCAAGGGTTAGAATTGCAAGGGTTGGATGGATTAATCCGGTTGCGCCCAACCGAAGCCTTAGACTCGCGTCTATTGCTGGTGAAAATAACCGAAGCCGATATCAACAAATACCGCTATCCTTTATCCGATGACGTGCTAGTCAAATTATTGCAGAAACTGGAATCGATGCAACCGCGAGTGATTGGCTTAGACATCTATCGAGATAACCCAATTCATTATCGCGACGCACGGCGAGCATCATCCACCGATTTACCCACCTATCTGCGCCAAACCAATCGGGTGATTCATATCTGTAAAGTTAGCAGTGAAAGCGATAAAGGAACCGCGTCTTTCCCCGATATTCCGTGGGAAAATCTCGGCTTTAGTAATGTATTAGTGGATAGCAAAAACACCGAAACCGGTCCACTACGGCGTCAGTTATTATATCAAAGGGTTAGCTCAACCTCACCCTGTCTCACGCCCTACGCCCTTAATGTTCAACTCGCCTTTCGCTATTTAGCTACCGAGAATATATTACCAACATTTACCGCCAAAAACGGCAACTTACAGCTTAGAGATATTATTTTTGCCGATTTAAAACCCCGTGCTGGCGGATATCAACGCTATGATTCTAGAGGTCAACAAATCCTGCTCAACTACCGTGCGGTTCAACCCATCGCCCAATCCGTGACACTGACAGAAGTTCTCCAAGATGAAATTGATCCCCAATGGGTCAAGGATCGGGTAATATTAATTGGCGTTACCGCCACCAGCATAAAAGATAGCTTCCATACCCCTTACGGAGAAATGCGCGGCTTAGAAATTCAGGCGCATGGCGTGAGTCAGATTCTCAGCGCGGTACTGGATAAACGTCCCTTAATTCAACCAGGACATTTCTGGAGTGACGTATTGTGGATTGGGGGATGTTCCTTAGTCGGCGGATTATTAGTTGGCTTCATCCAAAAACGCCGATACCAGATCCTCGCCATCGGTACATCATTAGTTTTATTATCAGGACTCAGTTTAGTCTTATTAATTAACGGGTATTGGATACCCATTGTACCATCCGCTGTTGCCTTAATTGTTTGTAGTAAAGGAACCTTAGCCTTTTACAAGCCTCAAATAGTGACTACACTCTAACAAAAAACAAATAAAAAGGACAAATAACCAATGACCAACAAACTATTCAACCTCGCCATTATACCCATTGTGATCATCGCCCAGCGATCGCCCCTCGACGCCCTCATCTTTAACCAACCGCCACCCCCACCGGATAAAGACACACCAGGTCAACAATCGGATTCAGGAACCCGTGGACCTTGTGATGCACAACCAGAGTCTGAAGCCGATAACGAATTAGTGGCGTTTGTCCCCGCCATTGAAAAACCCGGGATTAGCTTGTCAGAAACTCATGTTTGGGGATTAACCAAGAGTAAACATCCGACATTTTGGTTTTATCTTCCAGCACCAGCAACATCAGCTCAAATCGCCCAATTTAGCATCGAAAATGAAGCGGATTACCCATCCAGCTTTCAATTCAATCTACCCCAAAGTCCCGGAATTGTTAGCCTAACTATTCCCACCAGTGAACCCCCACTAGAACCAGGTAAATGGTATTATTGGTCACTGAAACTCTATTGCCAAACTCAAGCATCCGCGCCTAACTTTTTTGTTGATGGCTGGATTAAACGGGTAGAGGTTGAGACACCCTTGAACGGTGATACTCCCCAAGACAAAGTTATCATTTATGCTCAAAACGGTTTATGGTTTGATACCGTCACCGAATTAGCTAACCTTCACCGCCAAAAGCCCCAGGAAACCGAGCCAGCCTGGGCAGATTTATTAGAATTTATTGGTTGGGAACAGCTTACCGAAAAGCCAATTCTTCCCTGCTGCACCTTGGAAAAACAGTAGAGAACATCCTCACACCTTACCCCTTACCTGACAATCTAAAAAATTGCCTAACAACTACAAACCCTCTCTGCGTACCTCTGCGTTAACCTCTGCGTTCTCTGCGTTAAAAAAACATAATCCTGACACCAATAACCAAACCATCAGCTGTGAAATAGATTTTACAGGTTGAATGGGCGCAAGCCTTGCGCCCCTACAGTTTTAACCTATTAAATTAGGTGCGCTACACCACGACAAATTTATCCTTGAAACAACGAGAGCCAATTTCCGATTAATACGAAGGGTGCCCAATAATAAGGATGCTGATAATTCGCATTCTTTAAAAATTCCTTCTGAACCATCTGTATCGCTTCTGCTTTGCTCATCGGTTCCGTAGAATTGGTTAACTGTTGATAGAGTAACCGAATAAAATCAGTGGTTGATTTATCATTCACTTCCCATAACGTAGCAATTGTACTCCGCGCCCCAGCACGAACCGCTATTCCCGCCAGCCCTAATGTCGCACGAGTATCCCCATTGGCGGTTTGACAAGCACTCAACACTAACAGTTCAATCGGATCAGGTAAACTTTCTTCGCGACTTTTGAGATAGTGACTTAATTCATTCACCTGAATCCGTTTATCCCATGCCAAAATAAAGGTTTCATTGGGATTAGAACTAAATTGTCCGTGGGTGGCGAAGTGAACAATGGAAAAGGGACGGGCGTTGATTTGAGTTTGCAGGGCTTGACTGGTAAATGCATCATTGAGTAGCTTTACATCTGAGGGAATTTGCGATAATTCTATTTCAACATTGGCGAGGGGTTGAAAGCTTTGATGGGGGGCGAAATCTGATCGCACCTGAGATAATCCAAACGCCAGCGTCTGTAAGGGTTGCTGGGAGAGGGGTACAGGGGCGAGTAACTGGGGTTCTCGATTCAGCGCGATCGCATACTTTTCAACTAGATACTGGTTCCCATCCCAAAGCACTCCCATAGGAACGGTTTGTAAGGCTCCATCTAGGACAAAAACTAAGGTGTTTATCCCATTAGTTTTAAGCTGAGTTTCAAAGGGAGCAATTAACCAATTATAGATCGGTTGAGATGTATTTTGAATTTCTTGAGTATAGCGAGAACTACGTTGGGGATTGGTAAGTTGAGCGCGGAGTTGATCGACAGTTTCTTCTATTTGACGGGGGGAAAGCTTGACGCGATGGTGTTGTAAGGTTGGGTGGGTTGCAGATTTAGAATGACTGGGATTAATTTTAGAGACGCGCCAGGGTGTAGAGACGTTGCATGCAACGTCTCTACATTGTTGACATTTGTCGTCGGTAATGTCTTTACATTCCGATGGCTGGGGTAGTTTGAGAATGACTTCTAATCGCTCGTCTAAAAGAATGGTATAAATAACCGCAGTATTGGGGGCGTGTTCGTCTACAATTTGGTCAATTAACGCCGGGGTAGATGGCGCACAGGCTTCTTGTAAGTAGTTCTCTAATTCGGCTAATTGCAGTTGCGCTAAAACCTCTCGGGCTTGAATTAAGTTTTGAGGCGATGGCGTTTCATCTCGTAAAAGCAAATCGATTAATTCTCGATAAATCGGTTCAATTTCATCTCGAAAGGAAAAGCGAACATCAGGGTTAAGGGTAGCTAAATCTGGGCGAATCGTATTGACTGTATTAACGGCGGCTTGATATGCCGCGATCGCACCCAATTCCCCTTCAATCTTTCCCTGGGATTTTCGCAAACGCCCCAGTTGCCATTGCCATTGATAGGCAATATCCCACGCCTGAATTGATTGACTAATTTGAATGGCTTGATTAGTTAAATTCTGGGCATCTTGAATATTCTGATTAGACTCGTATAGTTTACCACTAATTCCTGTCGCATACGCCTCGCTTCGCCGATCATCTAAATCGTGGGCTTGTTGAATAATTTGTTTATTTTTGTCAAAAGTTGTGGTTAATACGGTGTCCATCTTTTGCCAAAATATGTGGCGATGAAGTTGGGGAAATTGTGCCGCGTTTTGGCTAACCGTTTGCTGAATTTGCTTTAAGGTAACTAGAAGTTGGGAGAACTGAATTTGGCAATCAATGGCAGTGTGACTGGTGGGTAATGTGGTAATTTGAGTTTGAATTTGGATTAAATTCGGGAGTTGTGGCTCAATCTTTTCCTGCCACCATGTCTGAGCATTTGACCAGTGACGCTGATTGAGCAACCAGTATTGGGTATTGAGCAAAATACTCAGGTGATTTAGCTGAGATTGGATGGGAATTAGGGACGAATTTGATCGAGTTATTGCCTGTTGATAATAATCGGCAGCTTGGGCAACAGCATCCAGAACGGGTTGAATGTTCTGTAGAGAGGGACGAGTTCTTTCGTAGAGACTGCGCTGGTGATTATAGGTATCATTTGCCCAGTTGCCTAACCGGAAATAAGCCTCAGCAATGGCTTGGGGATTTTCCAATTTTTGCGCCAGAGTCAAACTTTTATCTAACAAATGTTTGGCTTGTTCTAAGTTGGTTAAATTATCTAACTTAAAATACTGTTTTAATGGCGACCAATTGGGATCTGAATAATTAGAGTTACCCACAACCCGCAGCAATTCTCCCAAATGAGACCAAGCCGTAAATTTTAGCAAAGAGTCGGGTTGACTTTGCAGGTGCAATGTTGCCTGAGTTAAACTTTTAAATGCCTCCCGTAACCGTCCTAAACTTTGCAAGGCTTGAGCTTGGTTAATTAAGCTGCCAATGCTTCCGGTTTCATCTCCCAAGCGGGTATAGAGGCGATGTACCTTTTCCCAGGTTTTTAGAGCATCAGCAGCGTTTCCCAGAGAGAGTTGTAGATGCCCTTGATTGTTAAGAACTTGAGCCAATATCAGGCTTTTTTCTGGGGAATTTGGCAGAGATTGCAGTTGGTTTAAACTTGTCGCGATCGCGTCTTTCGCCTCTTGCCATTTCCCTAATTGCTGAAAAGCCAAAGCCAGATAGCTTAAGACTCTCGCTTGTTGGAGTTGATTCCCTTCATCAGCCAATTGGGATGTAGCTTCTTGCCAGAGACTTGCCGCCTGAGTAAATTGTCCGTTTTTATAATAACGTTGACCTTGTTGAATTAAAGTATTTATATCAACGATAGGACTTTGGCTAAGAATTCGCGGGGGTTCTGTACTGAGTGCCGATTGACGAGTGAGATAAGTTTGACCCAAGCCAATCAATAGAGTGAAACAGATACCAATAAGCCCATATTTAAGGAATAGTTTCAGATGGTGCCATACAGACTGGGGTGTAATCATAACTTGGCGATCGGAGAACTCCTCTCTCTACTGTACACATAATATGATAGAATCACTAAAGTATTATTCTTGCCAAAGACGACAACATGCGGCTTCAATCCATAAGCACAGAACATATTGCCATCGATCCTGACTATTGCTTCGGTAAACCTCGCATTGCTGGTACAAGAATGCCAGTGGCTACTATTGCAAAACTCTATCTAGAGATGGGGGAATCTCTAGAAGATATTGCTCAGGAGTATGATTTATCCTTGGCATCTGTTTATGCTGCTATTGCGTATTATTACGATCATCGGGAAGAAATTGACGGTCATACAGCCGAAAGTGAAGCTTATGTTGAACAAATGAAGCGCAATAGTCCTCCTTCCCCTCTCCAAGAAAAGTTGAGAGCTATTCGCGGTGAGTAATCGGATTCGATTTCACTTAGATGAGCAGGTTAAATCTGTTATTGCTCGTGAGTTACGTCGTCGGGGTATTGATGTGACAACAACAGTTGAAGTTGGTTTACGTACTCAAAGTGATCAGGCGCAGTTAGCATTTATTTGTCAAGAGGAACGAGTACTTTTTACTCAAGATGATGATTTTTTGAGAATTGCTAGTTTGACCAGCGATCATCCGGGTATTGCTTATTGTCAACAAGGAACTCGTTCGATTGGACAAATTATTGAAAGTTTGGTGCTGATTTATGAAGTTTATACCCCCAAGGAAATAGTTGGGCGTGTTGAGTATCTTTAGAAGCCATCCAGGGCGTGCGCCGGGAAAGGGCGCACACCATTGGTGCAGGGCGCACGCGACCTGCGCCCCTACGGGACAATCGCTTCATTAGGTGCAGGACAAATCGGGGTTTGCCAGGAACTATACAGCGTGGGATTCGGTGCTGTCGCCACCAGTTCTACCTCTCCATTTTCCTTAATAATCCATCCTTGCGCTTCAATAATCTGAGTTGATTTTGTCGCCGTTTGCGGATTATTTCCCCCTGAATTAACCCGATTTTCTGTCGAACTTATCGGATCACGGAAATCAACCCAACCCTGATTATAACTACCATTATTAATTGGATTGGGCGGTAAACCGCCGCGCCCGGAAATAATAAATTCATTGCTTCCACGCCGTTGACCCACTTGACATCTTGGTTCAATTGGGTCTACAGATTGTAACTGGGGTAAAGGTTCAGGTTGAGGTCGAGTTTCAGTATTAATTTCTTCTGTCCCATCAATCCCCAATTCCGAACTAGCGGTGAAGTCACTCTCTGAAGTGCGGCGGTCTTCAAATTGGCGAAACCCTTCAATCAGTAAAGCCGTCGCCGAAATCGTCCCACCTTGACCCGCAAATGCATTAGCAACGACATCACTATTTTCCGAGAGAATTGCCAAAACAATTCCCCCAGCATTAATCGTAATATTGCCGCCATTGGCAGTCCCAAACGCTTCAGCCGCAATTTCACTATTGAAGCGCATAATAATAGAATCTGCCACATCTAAACGAATATTACCCCCTTCACTGGCAGTTGTCGTTGCCCGCAGGCGTCCTTGATTGATTAAAAAGATAGAATCAGCGGTAATCTCCAAGTCACCGGACGTCCCAGAACCGCTACCACTCACAGTTAATTGTCCGCCATTTTCCACGGTTAAACGACCCGTATTCAGGGTGATTCCTCTAGCATTCGCCAAACTTTGAGACTCAAAATATAAGCCGCTTCCTGTACCCCTAACCTCTACCGATTCCGAAGCGTTAACGTCTATAATTCCGCCCTCTCCGGAGTCAAAGGTTGTCGCGGATACTTGTCCACCGCCTTGGATAACTAATCGTTCGGTGTCTATCTTCAACTCTCCCGCATTACCGGAACCCGAAGAATCGAAGACTAAACGGCTAGGCGTTTGACCATTCGCCGACGCACCGCTAATTTCCACAGATTCAGAAGCATTCACGGCTAATTTTCCCGCTTCCCCGGTATTCGCCGTTGTCGCTGAAACCAATCCTCCATCTTTGACAATTAACCGACTCGTATCAA